>DATCBZ010000238.1:0-4350 GCA_036511555.1 Steroidobacteraceae bacterium | reverse complement strand
TCGCCTGCGATGCCAGGCGCAGTCCGAGGGACTGCACGTACTCATCGACCTCCGGATCGTCGATGAGACGGTTTTGATCGCGCAGCTGCCGCACGATCATCTCCCCGATCTGATGTTCCTCGGTGACGGTAATGAGCGCGGCGGCCGGATTGCCGATCTCCGGCAGCTCCGATTGGGTCTGCGCAGCGGCGATGCCAGTGGCAACCGTTAAGCTTGCGGCGAAGCTAATGAGGAGGAGCTTTACCAGGGGTCGCATGAAATCCTTGCGGGCGCTACGCCTTCAGCTTCGACCGGTAAGGGGCACTCAAGTTTCGTACCGGCGCCTACAGGATATCCGAAGCGTATTCCGCGAGGCGTGAGCGCTCTCCGCGCACCAGCGTGATATGGCCGGAGTGGTCCCAGCCGCGAAAGCGGTTGACGACATAAGTGAGCCCGGAAGTCATCTCCGAAAGGTACGGCGTATCGATCTGCGAGATGTTGCCGAGGCAGGCGAGCTTGGTTCCGGGCCCGGCGCGGGTGACGAGCGCTTTCATCTGCTTCGGAGTGAGGTTCTGTGCCTCATCGAGAATGATGTAGCGATTGAGGAACGTGCGGCCGCGCATGAAATTCAGGGAGCGGATCTTGATGCGGTTACGCAGCAGGTCGTTGGTCGCCGCGCGTCCCCACGTGCCCCCTTCCTGGCTCTGCGTTAGCACCTCAAGGTTGTCCATGAGCGCTCCCATCCACGGCTCCATCTTCTCCTCCTCCGTGCCGGGCAGAAAGCCGATGTCCTCCCCGAGCGGGATGGTCACGCGCGTCATGATGATCTCGACGAAGCGGTTGGTCTCGAGCGTCTGGGTGAGTCCCGCGGCGAGCGCAAGCAGGGTTTTGCCGGTGCCTGCCGGACCGAGCACCGTGACGAAATCCACGTCCGGATCCATGAGGAGATTCAAGGCGAAGTTCTGCTCGCGGTTCTTGGCGTTGATGCCCCACACTGAATTCTTTGCGCTTCGGTAGTCGCGCATGAGCTCAAGAGTTGCGCTCTCGCCTGCGACGCGGCGCACGATGGCCTCGATGCCCTGCGGACTGTCCTCATACACGCATTGATTCGGCTGCCAGGAGCGCACCGCCGGGCCCGTCAGCTGATAGAAGGTGTGGTCGGTTTCTTTCCAGGAGCGCATGTTCTCGCCATGCTGTTCCCAGAAATTGGCGGTCAGCTGCGTCACACCCGTGTACAGAATGTCGGCATCTTCAATCGTCTTGTCGCTGTAATAGTCCTCCGCATGAATGCCGAGCACGGCCGCCTTGATCCGCAGATTGATGTCCTTGGACACCAGGATCACGCGCGCATCGGGATGTTCGGAGACGAGCGCCAAGGTCTGCGCCAGGATTGCATTATCGACGCTTTGGCCAGGCAGGCTGTCCGGCAGAACACTCTTCAACTGCCGCGTCTGAAAAAAGAGCCGGCCGATGTTCTTTTTCTTGCCGCCGCTCGCCGGATCGGAGGAGGGTAGCGGCAGTCCCTGATCGATGTGCTCCTTGGTCGCGCCGCGAATCATGTCATCGAGGAAACGGCTGATCTGGCGCACATTGCGCGAGGCTTCGGATAAGCCCTTCTTGTGGGCGTCGAGCTCCTCGAGCACCACCATCGGCAGATAGACGTCGTGTTCCTCGAAGCGGTAGATCGCGGTCGGATCGTGCATCAGCACATTGGTGTCAAGCACGAACAGACGCCGCACGGTAGCGGCTGGAGGATGGATCGAATGAGCCTGACCGGCGCTCGCCGGGCCCGGCTCAGAGAGACTGCGCCGCTTCAAGAACTTCTTCCGCATGACCCGGGACTTTGACCTTGCGCCACTCCTGTCGCAGCACGCCGGCGGCGTCGAGAAGAAAGGTGCTGCGTACCACTCCCATGAATTTCCGGCCGTACATGCTCTTCTCGTGGATGACGTCAAAGAGCTTGCAGAGCTTCTCCTCGGCATCAACCAGAAGTGCGAACGGCAGCTTCTCCTGCAACTTGAATTTATCGTGCGAGGCGAGGCTGTCACGCGATACGCCGACTATATCAGTGGCCGCTTTCTTGAAGGCCGGATAAAGATCGCGAAAGTCCTGCGACTCCGAAGTGCAGCCGGAGGTCATATCTTTGGGATAGAAATAGATCACGAGTTTCTTGCCCGCCGCATCCTTCAGGCGCCAAGTAGTTCCACCCGTGGCGGGCAGCTCAAAGTTTGCGACCTTGGCGCCGAGCTTCATGATTTGACGGGTTCGAGAATCGCATCGAGGTTCAAGGAATCGCAGAACTCCATAAACTCCTCGCGCAGATGTGCGACGTGAATACGACTCGGTACGTTCACGATCATCTGCACCGAGAACATCGGTGCGCCGGTGTGCGCGGCGGGATAGCTGCGCGTTGACACTTCGGCGATATCGATGCTGCGGCTCGAGAAGAAACCGGACAGGCCTGAGACGATGCCGCTTTGATCCAGACACACGACATCGATCGAATACGGCAGCATGTCGGTGCGCGCCGCCCGTGGCTCGGTGCGCTTCAGATGCAGAATGAGGCCGCTTGAGTCGGCGAGACGCTTGAGCTCGGTTTCAAGCTTGGCCAGGGCATGCCAGTTGCCCGATATCAGCAGCAGCATCGCGAACTCGGATCCCAGGCCGGCCATGCGGCTTTCGCTGATGTTTCCGCCGCACTCGCTCACGAGGCGCGTCAGGTCGTGGACCATGCCTGTGCGATCGCTGCCGATCGCTGAGACCGCAAGGTGTTGCTTCATCGTGTCGACGGGAGTCAGTCCTTTTGTTGGAGCGGGGAGTTTAACGGGTGGCAGGGCCGGTTGCGACCGCGCTTGCTTAAGCTCTGGATCGCCTCGTAACATCGCGCGCTCCTTGTGTAGTGTGCGGATTTTGCGAATGTTTTCCGGCTCTCTGGTCGCCATCGTTACCCCCATGCGGCCGGACGGCTCGCTCGATTTTGGGGCGTGGCGACGCCTGCTCGACTTCCATTTGGACAACGGCACGAGCGGAATCGTCGTCGGCGGCACTACCGGGGAGTCCGCCTGCTTGAGCGACGAGGAGATTTTCGAACTCGCGCGCCAGGCGTGCGAGCACATCAAGCAGCGCATCCCGGTCCTCGCTGGTGCCGGCACCAGCAGTACGGCCACGACGGTGGCGCGAGTGCGGCACCTCTCGCGCTTGCCGCTCGATGCGCTCCTGGTGGTGACACCGGCTTACAACCGTCCGACCCAGGAAGGCCTGTACCGGCACTTTGCCGCAGTTGCCGAGAGCACCGCGTTGCCCATCGTTCTCTACAACGTGCCCTCGCGCACGGCCATCGACATGCTGCCGGCGACGGTTGCGCGCCTGGGGCAACTTTCGGGCATTGTCGGCATCAAAGAGGCGGTGGCGCAGATCAGCCGGGTGCGCGAGCTTCTGGATTCCTGCGCAGCGAATTTCCTTGTTCTAAGCGGCGACGATGCAACCGCCCGCGAGGCGCTCCTGGCGGGTGCGCAAGGGGTCATCTCCGTCACGGCAAACGTGGCACCACGTGCGATGGCGGATCTGGCCGCGGCTGCAGCAGCAGGCGAACGCGTGGCCGCGGCAAGGCTCGATGCGACGCTCGCCGGGCTGCACCGGGATCTTTTCATCGAGACGAATCCGATCCCTGCAAAGTGGCTGTTGACGCGGATGGAGCTCATCGATGCGGCAATCCGTCTGCCGCTCACGGAGCTTGCAACGACGTATCATGCCGCCGTGCACGCGAGCGCGCGCGCGGCGGGAGTTTCATTTTGAGCGGAGAATTCATGAGAGTTGCTTGGTTGGCACGTATCGCCGTTGTACTTCTCATGGTCTCTCTCAGCGGCTGTTTTCTCTGGCATCGGCATTCGGGCAAGAACAACACCTGTAACGATCCGCAGATCTACATGAAGGCGCAGAGCATTCCGCCGTTGAAGACGCCGATTGGGCTGAACGCGCCTGACACAAAGGGAGCGCTGCGCATCCCGGATCTGAATCAGCCGCCACCGCCGCCACGGACGCGCACCGATCCGTGTCTTGATTCGCCGCCGTCCTATGTCGTGCCCAAGCCCGCGAAGCCGCCACAGGCCTGAGCGCAGGTAATGTCTTCAAACTTGGGGTGCGCTCGCCTTTATACTTTGCGCATGGAGAGGTGGCCGAGCGGTCGAAGGCGCTGGACTGGAATTCCAGTAACATCTTAACGGGTGTTCGTGGGTTCGAATCCCACCCTCTCCGCCAGTTCTCAAAAGTGCCGAGTATTGATGAGCAGCCCCCCGGCAACGGCGCCGTCGCGGGGCTTTGAAGCCCGAGTCATGAGACGGCCGGCGTGCGCGCTTCGTTGGCGTAGCGCAC
>DATCBZ010000237.1:0-2205 GCA_036511555.1 Steroidobacteraceae bacterium | reverse complement strand
AATCAAGGTAGGCCTTCTCAGTGAAGGTCTTCAGCGGCTGGCGCTCCACGCCCTCAAAATTCAGTTCCTGCTTCTGCATGCGCTAGACCTGCACCGCAGCGAGATTGCCTTTCTCTTCGAGCCAGTCGCGGCGGTCGGATGCGCGCTTCTTCGCCAGCAGCATGTCCATCAGTTGATCGGTATTGTCGGCGCCTTCGATGGTCAGCTGCACGAGACGGCGCGTGCGCGGGTCGATGGTGGTCTCGCGCAGCTGTGCGGGATTCATCTCCCCCAGGCCCTTGAAGCGCGTCACCACGGGTTTGGTGCGCGCGTTCTCTTTGGCAATGCGCGCAAGCGTTGCGTCGCGCTCGGCGTCATCGAGCGCGTAGTACACCTGCCGCCCGGCATCAATACGAAACAGGGGCGGCATCGCGACATGCACATGTCCATTGGTCACAAGGGGGCGAAAGTGCCGCAGGAACAATGCGCACAGCAACGTTGCGATGTGCTGACCGTCCGAGTCGGCGTCCGCCAGAATGCAAATCTTGTGATAGCGCAGCTGCGATAGGTCGGCAGATCCAGGCTCAACGCCGAGGGCAACACTGATGTCATGGACTTCCTGCGAAGAACCGATGGCGTGCGCATCAAGCTCCCAGGTATTTAGAATCTTGCCGCGCAGCGGCATGATCGCCTGAAAGTCCTTCTCGCGCGCCTGCTTTGCCGAGCCGCCGGCGGAGTCGCCTTCCACCAAGAACAGCTCGCAGCGTGCCGGTTCCTGGCTTGCGCAGTCGGCAAGTTTGCCCGGCAGCGCGGGGCCGGCCGAAATGCGTTTGCGCACCACCCGCTGCGCAGCCTTGATGCGCTCCTGCGCATTGGCGATGGCGAACTGCGCGATGCGCTCGCCGGCATCGGGATGTCGGTTGAGCCACAGCGCCATCGAATCACGAACGTAGGCTTCAACCAACCCGGCAGCGTCGCGCGAGCCCAGCCGTTCCTTCATTTGACCTGCGAACTGAGGCTCCTGCATCTTAATCGAGAGCACGAAGCAGGCCTTCTGCCATACATCCTCGGGCGCAAGCTTGATGCCGCGCGGCAGGAGATTGCGGAATTCGCAGAACTCGCGCACCGCTTGGCTCACCCCCGAGCGCAGACCATTGACGTGCGTGCCGCCTTCGACTGTCGGAATAAGATTGACGTAGCTCTCGGCAACTACGTTCTCGGCATTGGGCGCCCACAGCAGCGCGTAGTCGACCGCATCGTTCGGCGCGAGCGTCTTGCCGCTGATCGGCTCGCCGGGCAGGAACTCCTCCTTGCCGAGCTCTTCAAGAAGATAGGCGCCCAAATCGCCGCTGTAAAACCACTCATCCTTCTCGGCCGTTGCCTCGTTCGTGAAGCGCACGCGCAGGCCCGGACAGAGCACGGCCTTCGCCTTCAGTGTGTGCTTCAGCTGCGGGACGGAGAACTTGTCGGAGTCAAAAAACTTGGGATCCGGCCAGAAGCGCACCGTCGTGCCGGTGTTGCGTGCGCCAACGGTGTTGATGACCTCAAGCTTCGAGGTCACCTTGCCATCCTTAAAGCCGATGTTGTATTCCTTGCCGTCGCGCTTCACCCAACACTCGAGGTGCTTGGAGAGCGCATTTACCACCGACACGCCAACGCCGTGCAGACCACCTGAGAACTGGTAGGTCTTGTCGGAGAATTTGCCGCCGGCATGCAAGCGCGTCAGGATGAGTTCCACGCCGCTGACTTTCTCCTTCGGGTGAATATCGACCGGCATGCCGCGGCCGTCATCGGCGACCTCGAATGAGCCATCCTTATAAAGAGTGACCGCGATTTCCTTGCAGTACCCGCCGAGCGCTTCGTCGACGCTGTTGTCGATGACCTCATGCGCCAGATGATTCGGACGCGAGGTGTGGGTGTACATCCCGGGCCGGCGGCGTACGGGCTCAAGGCCGCTTAAGACCTCGATGTCGGAGGCGGTGTATGACTGACTCATCAGGGTTTCCAAGACCGCGCTGTCAGACGCAGCGCCGGAATGTTAGCAGATAGCCGCGGCGGCAACGGCCGGGCGCGGCGTTCAGTCAAGATCGGCGATGAGGGCGCTCCGCGCCGCAGGCGGCACCTGCAACTCGTGCCGGTAGGCGGCGTGCTCAACGCCGACGACCAGTTCGGCACCGGCACGCAGTGCAGTCACCATGGTCGGCTCGAGTTCAAAGCGCAGAAAAT
>DATCBZ010000236.1:0-7650 GCA_036511555.1 Steroidobacteraceae bacterium | reverse complement strand
TGACAGCGCCAGTAGCACGATTGAGCGGTCGCTGAGAAGGCGCGCCAGGCGCGCCCAGGTGATTGCGGACTGCACCTGGATCAGCGACTCCTCGCCGAGCTCGGCAAGCTCCGCGGCAGTCACCGCTGAGTGCTCGGCAGGTGTGTTGCGGCCATACCAGATCCACACCGCAAGCAGCCCCAGTGCCGGCAGCGCCGGCCAGCAGAGCGCGTACTGCCAGCCAAAGCCGTCCATGAGGTAGACAATCAGAGGCGGGGTAAGCGCTGCGGCAAACTGCAGCGCCATCGACTGCAGTCCCTGCGGCAGCGCCCATTGATCGGGACGAAACCACGCCTCCATGACTCCAGAGCTGACGGGGAATATAGGTCCCTGCGACAAGCCGAGCAGCAGCTGCAATCCCAGCAGCACGCCCAGTAGCGCGCTACCGCTCAAGATAGTTGGGGCAAGCGGCGTCAGCAGCGTCGCAAGGACCGCGATGCCGCCAATGACAATGAACATGCGCCGCGCGCCCAAACGCTGTCCGATTATTCCGCCTGGAAGCTGGAACGCCGCGTAGCCGAACACGAACGCCCACATGAGCCAGCCGATCTGCACCTGGGTCAGTCCCAGGTCCGGCATCATGCGTTCGGCGGCGACGGTGATGCTCTTCTGCTGCAGGTATGCAACAAAGCCGAAGCCAAAGAGCATGCTGAAGATGCGCCAGCGGACCCGCGGCGGCCAGGCGTAGCCTGACCTCTTCGCCGCAACTGTCACGGCGATGCGGGCGAGCGTTCCGTATCCAGCCCCAGCCGCGCGGTCACGTAGCGGCGAATATCCAGACTGAAATCCTCCATCGGCGCGTAGTAACCGTGGTGATGCACGCGGCTTCTCATACCCTGCTGCACAGACTCGCAGATGCTCCAATCCTGCCGGTTTACCACGTCCCAGAATTCAACGGCATCGGCAGGATCAAACTCCGGCTGCGCAAGCTCGTGCGGCTCAAATAGGAAGTGACAAACGATATCGGTACGTTCCGCGGCGCGCGGCTGCAGGATGAAAACCGCGGCGTGATCGCACGCTAAGCTAATAAAGAGGTTCGGGTACAGAAGCTCGCCTTTGTGACGCTCGCGCTCATCCTGATTGAGAGTAGGAAACGCACGGCGCGTCGTGGTGCCAAGCCGCGTGAAAGTGTAGGCACCCGGGCGGTGCGGTATGCCGCGAGCCCAATCCAGTCCCGCCCCGCCCGCCTCGCGAAACGCCGGCACGATCGCACACAGTTCCGGATGCACGCCGCCGCAGTGATAGCACTCATTATAGTTCTCACAGATGGCTTTCCAGTTGGCGGCAACTTCATAGCTGATCGTGTGTCCGATGCGCAGCTGCGCGAGTGGGTAGCGCTCAATGCGAGTGGCAATCGCCCCGAGCGTCTCGGCAAACGGCTTTGCCTTGGAGGGCGTCAAATGCACAAAAATGAAGCCGCCCCAGCATTCGATGCCGACGGGGTAGAGACTGACAGTGCTCTTATCGAAGCCTGCAACGTCCGCAAGGTGCGGCGCGGCGATCAAACGCCCGTCGAGGTCGTACGACCACTGGTGGTACGGGCACATGATGGAACGCCCAGCAATAACTCCGCCTCTTACGGCGCCGCCGGTGCCAAGGTTTTGCTGCGGGCGGCACAGCCGCGAACCGCGGTGCCGGCAGACATTGTAGAAGCCGCGTAAGAGACCCTGACGGTTGCGCACGATCAGAATGCTCTCACCGACGATATCGACTACGCGGTAGTCACCGGGCTTGGCTATCTCCTCCTCGCGCCCTGCGCACAGCCATTCGCGGCAGAAAATCCGCTCCTTCTCCAAAGCGAACGTCGCATCGGAGTAATACCAGCTCGACGGTAGAGTTTGTTCAAGCCCGCCCACTGGCGATGACGAATCGTCGACGTTCATTGTGCGCTGCGCTCCTCGCCGCCATCGTCATATAGTAGAGGCGGCGTGTCGATGATCGGCACATCGCGCCGATAGGCACTTGCCGGTGCGACGCCATCAAGTTCGCGCGCATAGCGATGGCCACTATGCACCGCATGCACAATGGCACCCGGGGCGAGTGCGTCGCCGATCCGGTCAATCGAGACGATCCCGGCAGCCGCAAGCTCCTCGCCCCGCGCCGCCAGCGCATCGTAGAGGCTTGCGCGCGGCGCGCGCATGCCGACAATGACAAGCGAGCGACAAGGCAGGCGTTGTTCCGCAGCGGTAAATAGATTCGCCACAGTCACCTCACCCTCGGATAGCGCCGTCACACGCGTCAAGGTCAACACCCTCACTCCGGCTTTGGCCAACGCCCGATGGATCTGCGGCTGTTCGTTCGTCATCAGCGCCCAGGCCGACGCGTGCCCTGCGGGGGTGATGTAGGTGACGCTATCTGCGATGTGCGCGAGCTGCTCAGCAATCAAGCTCCCCATGTAATAGTTGTCAAAATCGAATACCACAACCGGACCCGGCGGTTGTACGCCGGCTGCGAGGTCATCTGGCGTGTAGACATCCGGACCCGAGAGTTCGCCCAACGGAATCTCCAACGGTGAATACAACGCCCGCGTCCAATCGGCTCCGGTTGCGATGACGATACGCTGATGTTCAAGGCCAAGAATGTCCTCAGCTGAGAGTTCGTTGCCCGCATACAGGCTCACGTTGGACAGACGCTGCAGCTGCCCAAGCCGCCAATCGAGCACTCGGCCCCAGGCACTCAGTCCCGGCAGGCTCGTCTCAAAGCGCAGGCGACCGCCAAATTTGTCGCGGGCGTCGGCAAGCGATACGGAGTAGCCGCGACGAGCAAGACTCAAAGCGCACTCAAGACCCGCAGGTCCGCCGCCAACGATCAGCACGGCGGCGTCGCTGCCCGCGGCGGCAATGCGCTCCGGATGCCAGCCGCGCCGCCATTCCTCGCCGATCGTCGGATTCTGGGTGCAACGCACGGGCACGCTGTCATGCCAGCTTGAAATGCAGATGTTGCAGCCGATGCACTCGCGAATGTCCTGCTCGCGCCCCTCGTTGATCTTGCGAGGCAGAAACGGATCCGCGATTGACGGTCGCGCAGCCCCGATGAGATCGAGCACGCCGCGCTTGATCTGCGAGACCATAGTGTCTGGAGATGTGAAACGACCCACCCCGACGACGGGTTTACTCGTCAGGCGTTTGACGAAGTCAATCACCGGCTCGTGACTGCCTTCCGGCGTAAAACGCGACGGCGCGCAATCGGTGGGACTCGAGTCCATCTTGACGTCCCACAAATCCGGCACTTCGGCCAGAAGCTCCACGACCTCATGCGCTTCGGATGCGGCACGATCACTCTTCTTGGAACGAAGCTCCTCAAGACTGATCCGCAATGCCACGGCACAGGTATCACCGACCGCATCCTTCGTCACTTCAAGCAGCTCGCGCACGAGGCGCACGCGATTGGCGACGGAGCCACCGTAGGCATCGGTGCGGCGATTCCACTCGGGAAGCAAAAACTCGTACGGCAAATAGCCCATGCCGGCGTACACGTAGATGACATCAAAGCCGGCACGCTTGGCCTTGCGGGCAGCTTCGGCCTGCCAGCGCAAGACATTGTTGATATCGAGACTATCCATTTGGCGCGAGCGCAAATTGCCCATGAAGCCGACGTGGGTCGCCATCCAGGAGATGCCCGACGGCGACAACGGCGGCATGCGGCTCGTGCGGTTCGAAACCGAGCCGCCGCCGTGCCAAAGCTCAACACCCGCCAAAGCTCCGTGCGCGTGCACGGCGTCCGTCATCAGCGCGTGCGAACGCACGTCATTCTCATCCCACAGCGTCGCATAGGGCAGAGGCGAATCATCGGAAGTCGGGTGCACGGAGACGTAGCCGCTGCAGACGACGCCCCAGCCGCCTTCGGCTTTCGTGCCGCGAAAGCCCGCGCGCATGCGCGGCATGGCATTGGTCATGCCGCTCGCATGCGGCACGGCGTAGAAGCGGTTCGGAGCGGTGACGGGACCGATACGTACCGGCTCAAAAAGAATATCAAAACGTGGGTTTCGGGCCACAAAAAAACCGCGCCGGTCTTATTGCGTTGAGTATAGCGAAACTCCTCTCGCCGAATTAGCTCTTTATCGATCGTTCAACAGCGATGCGCCCCGCGCAGCACCGCGTGACACCTACGCGGCCGTTCGGCCGACGGACCGTTCCGATACTTTTATTCATGTGAGGAGCGGCGCTCGCACCTTTGCTTTGGCATCATGCGCATGACGAGCGGATCCACTTGGAGCGGCGCTGAGCTTTTCGGTAAAGAATGCCATGAAAACACGCACACTCGGAAAATGCGGCCTGCGCGTATCGGCGCTCGGCCTGGGCTGCATGGGAATGACCTACGCTTATGGCACCTCGGACCATGCTGCGAACATCGCCGTACTGCGCGCCGCATTTGATGCCGGGGTGACTTTCTTCGACACGGCCGAGATGTACGGGCCTTACACGAATGAGAAGCTGCTCGCCGAGGCACTCGGGCCGATTCGCGACAAGGTTGTCATCGCCACCAAATTCGGCTTTGCGATCGATCCGCAGAGCCACGCGACTGCGGGTCTAGATAGTCGGCCCGAACATATAAAGGCCGTCGCCGACGCCTCCCTCAGGCGACTGAAGACCGATGTCATCGATCTTTTCTATCAGCATCGCGTCGATCCGGCCGTACCCATCGAAGAGGTCGCCAACGCGGTCGCCGATCTCGTCAAGGCCGGGAAGGTTCGCCACTTTGGATTGTCGGAAGCAAGTGCGGCGACCATCCGACGGGCCCACGCCGTGCATCCGGTCGCGGTGTTGCAGAGCGAGTATTCGCTCTGGGTCCGCGAACCTGAAGAACACGTCTTTGCGACCCTCGAAGAGCTCGGCATCGGGTTTGTGCCGTACAGCCCCCTCGGGCGCGGCTTTCTGACCGGCGCCATCAGTAAAGATACCCAATTTGAAGCCGGAGATATTCGCCACGGCCACCCTCGCTTCGAGCAGAAGAACCGCGCGCAGAACATTGCAGTGGTCGATGCGTTAACCGCGATCGCGGCGGCGAGGGGCCTCACGACCGCGCAGCTCGCGCTCGCCTGGGTGCTGGCGCAAAGACCTTGGATCGTGCCGATTCCGGGCACTCGCCAGCTTGGCCGGCTGATGGAAAATATTGCGGCGGCAGAAGTCTCACTCAACGCCGTCGACCTGCGCCAAATCGAAGAGACGTTGGGGCGCGTGGGTGTCGCCGGTGGACGCAACACCGAAGCGGCGATCGCATACCTTGATCGCAGCGGTCATTAGACGCACCCAGCGGGCGCGATCCGCTGTCAATGCGTGGCCGGTGGATCCATTGCAGTGCCGAGGTAGCGCGTCCACAGCTGCGACTTTCCCAACAGCGCGATGCCGATGTAGCCGTGCACCTTGATCGTATCGGGCCCCGCAAGCTCGATGAGGCATTTATAGGTGCGACCCGTATCGGGCTCGTAGATCGCCCCGCCCGACCACTTGCCGTCGCCGTCGTAATGTAGAGCGCGCAGAATCACCGCGCCGCGCAACGGCTTGTCGCGCAGCGCCGGGTCGGGATTTTTGGCGTCCAAACGTCCGGGTTGGTTGCCGCCCACGATTCGGCCTTCGTAGCTACCGCCCGCACCTTGCGCTATCTGAATAATTCCGTCCTTCGACTGCGTCAGCCAATTGCCAATGATGCGCGCCTGCTGGGCATCACTTGCGGCCACGAGCGCCGCCGCGGCAAGAGACACGAACAAGATCACGCTCGACAGGACGCCTGTTATCTTCATGACTGATCGGCCTGTCCGCATTTTTATTTCACGCATGATGGTCAATCGTCCGCCCGCCTGCAAAATAGATTCCGCACGTAAAAGGTTTGACACGCGCCTTGCGCGGCGCCCGACGCCGGAAAGCCGTTATCCTGATGGCGCGCATCTCCAGCTCCGCCGCCGTCGCTCTCCAGTCGCTGACGCGCTGCCAGCACGGCGACATGAAGATCAAGTACCGCCAGTCGCAAGCTCATTCTCAGCCGTGAGATTACAGAATTTTTACTGCGTGCAATTGATGCAGTGCGATGTGCGCGGGACGCTGTTGGGAAAATGCAGTAATGGCGCGGCAATTCTTTTCAAGCGACGCCGCGCGCACGCACGCCGTGCACGAAGTCTGTCATTGCGCAAGGTTACATAATACTGTGCTGTCCGTCATTGTGCAGAGACTCTTGCAAGTCGCAGCGACTCCGCACGTGTCGCCTGAATTATTTTAAGCCCAATAATCGTTGACTTGCCCGCGCGTGAAGGCGTAGGTTCAGCGCCTACAGGGATATCGTCGTTCGACACGCTGCGATCGTGCGTCTGCTGATGCGAAATAAGAAACATTAAGTGGTCTGCGTCGTGACGATAAAGAACAAACCAAAAACTAACGTAGGGGATGCTATGAAGCTCTCGACTTCTTGCGGGTTCGCGTTTTCCTTAGCCGCTCTGCTTCTATCAGGCAGCGCATTACCTGGCGCCTTAACTCCGGCCGTCGAGCAAGACAGCGACGTGATCGTGATCTTGCGCGACCAGCTGCCGAACATCCCCGGTGCACGTGGGGCGCACCAAGGCCGCGCTTCCGCGATCCTTGCGGCCCAGCATCCGATTCTGGATGAACTGCAAAGAGCCGGCGCTCACAAGACCCATTCCTTTGCCACGATCAACGCCGTGGCAACCTCGATCAAGAAAGCTGAGATCGACGTGCTGTCCGCACACCCGCTCGTGTACGCCGTCGTACCGAATCGCCAGATCAAGATGAAGTCGCGCAGCGACACGGCCGGCAGCATTCGCAGCGCCGCCGCCGCACCCTCGGCCGCAAGCCCGCTATGCGGGACGCTCGAGCCCGAAGCGCTGCAGCTGACGAACACCGCGTTCTTGAATCCGGCGACGCCGTCTGCACAGACGACGCTCGACGGCAATGGCGTGCCCATCACCGGCGTGGGCGTAAAAGTTGCCTACATTGCCGACGGTTTGGACCCGACCATTCCGGGCTTTATCCGTGCCGACGGTACACCCGTATTCATCGATTACCAGGATTTCTCGGGTGATCCGGCGGGCACAGCGACCCCCGGCGCCGAGGCGTTTGGCGATGCAAGCTCGATCGCAGCTCAGGACGTGTCGAACCATGCGGTTCTGACCTACGACATCAGCCAGTTCGTCAATGCCGCGCATCCGCTGCCCTCGCCTTGCAAGATTCGCATCCGCGGCATGGCCCCGGGAGCATCGCTCGTCGGTATTAAGGTCTTTGGTGAAGACGGCTTCACTTCCGAGGCGGCCTTTGTCGAATCGATCGAATATGTCGTCACGCATGACGACGTCGATGTGATCAACGAGTCCTTCGGTAACAATGCTGTTCCGGACAACGGCACTGATCCGACTTCACTCGCCAACCAAGCAGCCGTCCAGGCGGGTGTCGTGGTGGTCGTCAGCACAGGCGATGCCGGCACAGCTGGCACACTCGGCTCGCCGTCGACTAATCCGTGGTCCATCGCTGCCGGCGCAACGACGTCGTTCCGCCTGTACGCGCAGACTGGCTTTGGCGCCATGGCGCTCGCGACGAACAACGGTTACGTGTCGAACAACATTTCCTCATTCAGCTCGGGCGGTTATTCCGAGTCTGGCGCTCTCAC
>DATCBZ010000235.1:0-4537 GCA_036511555.1 Steroidobacteraceae bacterium | reverse complement strand
GGGGCTCAATGCTTTAGCGAGCGCATTGGATTTCTCCGGTACCCGCAACAAGGTGGTCGTGAGTGATTTCGAATTTCCGACCAATGCCCAGATCTGGCATGCCCAGGAGCCGCGCGGCGCCCAGGTCGTGCACGTACCCCGCGCTGCGGATGGCTATATCCCTCTGGAATTGTTTGAGCGATCGATCGATGAGCGCACGCAGTTGGTCGCTATTACGCATGTGTGTTTCCGTAACGGTGCGAAGCTCGACATTCCGGGAATCGTGCGCCTGGCGCGCGCCAAAGGCGCGCGCGTGCTGCTCGATTGCTACCAGTCGGTCGGAGCGGTCGATATTGACGTGCGCAAGCTCGATGTCGACTTTGCCGTCGGCGGCATGCTGAAGTACCTGTTGGGTACAGCGGGTATCGGCTTTATGTACGTGCGTGGCGCCTACGTGCAGTCTTTGCTGCCGACTAACAGCGGTTGGTTTGCGCAAGAATCGATTGCCGCGATGGACATAACCGCTAACCGACCCGCACCGAACGCACGCCGCTTTGAAGCGGGCACGCCGGCGGTGGTCAACTCCTACGCGGCCGAAGCGGGACTCAAAGTGCTACTCGACGTCGGCACGCCTGCGATCGAGAAGCGCATCATGACATTGACGCGCCGCTGCATGGACGAGCTGCAGGAAATGGATTGGCAGAGCGTGACTCCAACTGAAGACGCGCGTCGCGGCGCAACTGTTGCCATTCCGTCGCGTGCAAGCGCCGATCTATGCGCGCAGCTCATGAAGCGCGACATCGTTACGTCGTATCGCGATGCCAACGTCCGCGCAAGCTTTCACTATTACAATAACGAGATCGACGTCGAGACGTTCACAGCAGCCATGAAAGAGCTGCGCGGGCAGTACGGCCCGCGCTGAGGCCGGCACACTCGGTGGTCACGGCTCGGCACACGAGATCCGTTTTGGGGGGATAAATGGATATCCGGATATTGCGTGCGGCGGATGTACACGCTTTGCTGCCGATGGCTGAATGCATCGATCTGATGCATCGTACGATGATCGCGGTATCCGAAGGGCGCGCGGTAGTGCCGTTGCGTTCAGTGCTCATGATGCCGGGAAATCGCGGCATGATGGGCAACATGCCGGGGTACCTTGCAGACCCCGAGTGTTTCGGCATAAAGCTCGTAAGCCTAATACCGGCCAATAAGCCACCGCTGTACTCATCTCATCTGGGGCTGGTGTTGCTGTTCGAGAGTGAGCATGGTCAACCGGTCGCACTCCTAGATGCTGCGGAGATCACTGCGATCCGCACCGCCGCGGCAAGCGGTCTTGCGACCCGGCTGCTCGCACGAGCAGATGCCGGGAATCTTGCGCTCCTGGGTGCGGGGGAACAGGCGAGTAGCCATCTGCAAGCGATGCTCGCCGTGCGGGCCTTGCGCCGAGTGCGCGTATGGGCGCGCGACGGGGTCAAAGCCCAGGCATTCGCTGAAGCCGAAGGCAAGAAACACCGTATCTTGATCGAACCCGCCGCGACCGTGCGCGAAGCGGTGGCAGGCGCCGATATCATTTGCACTGTGACAAAGGCGCGCGAGCCCATACTTCTGGGTGATTGGCTTGCGGCGGGCGTGCATTTGAATGTCGTTGGCTCGAGCATTGCGGGTGCAGCCGAGATCGATATACCAGCGGTCGTAAAATCGCGCTTCTTTGTTGACTACCGCGGTTCAACCGTAAAAGAGGGTGGCGAATATCTGCGCGCACTGCGCGCGGCGGCGATTACGCCGGAACACATCTTGGCTGAAATTGGTGAAGTGGCAAATGCTACGAAGCCCGGGCGCCTTGCGCCTTCGGACGTGACGCTCTATAAATCCCTGGGCATTGCGCCACAGGATCTGGCATCGGCGCATTACGTGCTCGAAAAGGCGCGCGCGCGTGCCATTGGTCAACTCATCAACTTCTAAGGGATGGTGACGTGGCTGATACAGCTTTGCATTTACCGACAGCGGACGAAGTAGTCGCGGCACGCGTGAATATCGCGGGTTACGCGATTGGCACGCCTCTCCTTAAGCTGCTGCATGCCGCAAACGGCACGAATGTCTTCCTCAAGCTTGAGAATCTGCAGCCGCTGGGGTCGTTCAAGATCCGTCCCGCCGTGAATGTGTTGAAAAGTATGGATCCCCAACGCCTGCGAAACGGCGTCCTGACTGCAAGTGCAGGTAACTTCGGCCAGGGTTTGGCGCTGGCCGCTCGTGAGCTCGGTGTTTCGGCCACGGTCGTCGTGCCCGACACCGCGGCCGCCAATAAAGCCGCCGCCCTGGCCGAGCTTGGGGCCACCGTGATTCGCGTGCCTTTCAATGATTGGTGGACGGTCCTCACCTCACGGAGTTTTTCAGGCGTTGGCGGCGTGTTCGTGCACCCGGTCGCCGAGTCTGCGGTGCTCGCGGGCAATGCAACGGTTGCCGCCGAGATCATCGAGGAACTGCCGAATATTGACGCGGTGATCGTGCCGTTTGGCGGCGGGGGGCTCATTGCGGGCATAGGCGCGGTGATGCGTCGGTGTAAGCCCGCGGTTCGGATGATCGCTGTCGAATCGGAAGCCGCGCAGCCCGCGGCCGCCGCCCTTGCAAATGGCGGTCCAGTGCGTGTGCCGCACATGCAAAGTTTTGTCGACGGAATGGGCAGCAGTTGCGTGCTCGAACCGATGTGGCCGCTGGTGCGCGCAACGGTCGATAGCGCTGTGTGCGCTTCTTTTGCACAGATCTGCGATGCGGTGCGAGTCCTTGCCGCGCGCCACCATGTAATCGCGGAGGCGGCGGGAGCGGCATCGGTTGCGGCGGCGATGACGGGACTTGTGGGCCGGGGCAACATCGTCTGCATCGTATCGGGCGGCAACATCGATGCCGCAAAACTCGGCGCGATCTTAAACGGGCAAGCCCCGTTTTAGATGTGTGTGCGCGCCGCTTTTTCTAGCCGTCCCGGGATTGCGGCACAGGTGCGCCGCAAAGCACGAAGTCGCGCCTAATGAGCGTCGCCCCCTATACTCGCGTTAGCGCTCGCTCGAGCGCGGCACTTCGACTTGTGGGAGCAGGGGGCGATGGCGAAGAGAAAACTCCGTAAGACTCGCGGCCGTGCCCTGCAGGGCGCTGCTAAGTCGCTCTTCGATGATTTCCTGCCGCACTTGATCGGGCGCCTGGCGTATCAACTCAACAGCGACCTGGTCGAGAAATTGCACGCGGAGGACATCAATGTCACGCGCTGGCGCATTCTCGCCGTGCTCGCCATGGGGGACGGCATCACGATCAGCAAAATTATAGACCGCGCCATGATGCAGCAGTCGGCACTTAGTCGCGCGCTCATGAACATGGAGACCGAAGGCTCCGTGCGTCGTGGCCCACGCCAGGACGATGCCCGCTACGTCGAAGTATTTCTCACCGACAAAGGCCGCGCGCTGTTCGATACATTGAACGTCGTGGTGCGTCGCAGGCAGAGCCGGTTGCTGAAAGACTTATCGCGCGAGGAAGTGGCGGCAGCCTTTGCACTCATCCGACGCCTCAGTCGCAATATGGCCGAATGAGTAGAGACTGCGACTCAATTGCATAGTAATAAGCGCGCGTACGCACTCGAATGGGGCAAGCAGGTGCGCCCCTGCCGACGCACCTGCAGCCGCTACGGCGGGGGACTGATGACGTGCTAAGAGAAAGCAAATGACCGATAGCGATGACAACTCCGTAACCATCGCGAGCCGAAAGGGCTTCTACTACGAGGTAAAGGCCGGCAAGCGCTACCTATGGTGTCGCTGCGGACGTTCGAAGTCCCAGCCTTTCTGCGACGGCTCGCACGTCGGTACGAAGTTTCTGCCGGTTTTATTCAAGGCTCAAGCCGATGAGGATGTGATCTTCTGCGGCTGCAAGCACACCCGAACTGCGCCTTTTTGCGATGGCGCCCACAGCAATTTGCCGGGGGGATACCTCCTCGACGATCCGCAAAGTCCGCAGAATCTGCAAGTACAGATGATTTGCGCGGGCGCCGGACCGATCGTGCGACTCGATGGCTCCTGCTACCTCTTCTCCACAAGTCGCGCGACGCTCGTTCCTCACGGAGTCATGAGCTATACGGCCGTTATTAGTCCGGCAATGGGTGCGCTGTTCCAGTCGCAGTTCTACGCCGAAGTCACGCGCGGCGTGTCGCCCGTAATCTGCGCCGATGGGCGGCACACGGTGTTGTTCGTCTCGGAAGGTCAGGGTGAAATCGAAATCAGCGGGCGCCGCTTCGGCATCGCGCCCCATACTGGTGTTTATATAAGGCCGAGCGAAGCCTACCGGATTCAGGTCGCCGATCCTGCAACGCTAAAACTTTTTATTTCGAATGGCCCCGGAAGCGAAGACCTCGTTTGGCTTGATCACATGCCAATTAACTTTGATAAGGAGTATCCGCAGCGTCGCGCGCAAGCCGATCCCTCGCAGCGTCAGGCCATGGCGGAGCGCTACTACCAGGTCCTTGTAAACCGTGATCATGGCTCAACTGTCGTGACCCAATTCATTGGAACAATTCCACTTT
>DATCBZ010000234.1:0-2308 GCA_036511555.1 Steroidobacteraceae bacterium | reverse complement strand
TATGGCTCCTTGGCGCTCACCGGACGCGGGCATTGCACCGACCGTGCGATCCTCTTAGGTTTCGAGGGTATGCGTCCGGATAGCATTGATTCGGGCTCCGTCGAGGTTGCGCTGCAGCGGATCCGCAATGCCAAGCGGTTGCGCCTGCTGGGCAGGCACGAGATTGATTTCGACGAACCCTTGAATCTGTTGTTTCACACCGATCAAGTGTTGCCCGGCCATTCGAACGGCATGCGTTTCTCCGCGCATGATGCCGCGCAGGATCTCCTGGCGCGCGAGGAGTACTACAGCATCGGCGGCGGTTTTGTCATTCGCGCCGGGGCGGAAATGAATGCCGGGGCGGCCCGCCACGCGCCGCCGTACGAGTTCGGTTCAGGCGAGCAGTTGCTCGAACTCGCCAAGGCCCAAGGGTTGGAGATCCACGAATTGATGTTGGCCCGGGAGCGCACCTGGCGCAGCGAAACGGAAGTACACGCCGGACTCGCGCGCATCTGGGAAGTCATGCAGGATTGCGTGCGACGCGGTTTCGAAGCTCAAGGCCTTTTGCCGGGGGTACTGGGAGTCAGGCGGCGGGCACCGAAACTCTATCGGCAACTTATGAGCGGTGACCCCTTGAGCCCCATGCACGCACTGGATTGGGTCAATGCTTACGCACTCGCCGTGAACGAGGAAAATGCCGCGGGTGGGCAAGTCGTGACCGCGCCAACCAACGGCGCCGCCGGCATCGTACCGGCAGTGCTGCATTACTACCGGCGGTTTGAAGCGGGAGCCGATGACGGGGGCGTCAACCGGTTTCTGCTTTCCGCTGCGGCGATCGGCATGCTGTATAAACAGAATGCATCGATCTCCGGCGCCGAGATGGGCTGTCAAGGCGAGGTCGGGGTCGCATGCTCGATGGCGGCGGCCGGTTTGGTGTCGGCGCTTCACGGCAGCAACGAACAAATCGAAAATGCTGCGGAAATCGGCATGGAACACAATTTAGGCTTGACCTGCGACCCGGTCGCCGGCTTGGTGCAGATTCCCTGCATTGAACGCAATGCCATGGGGTCGGTGAAGGCCATCAATGCGGCGCGCCTGGCGCTGCGCGGCGACGGCTCCCACAAGGTGTCGCTCGACCAAGTGATCAATACCATGCGTCAAACCGGCCTCGATATGTCCACGATTTATAAGGAGACATCCCAAGGGGGTCTCGCGGTGAACGTGCCGGAATGCTAGAGCGCGATGGTCATGGCCCCTACCCTGTCGCCTGCAGCCCCTGGGCAATCCCGCTGATGGTGGCGCGCAACGCCCCGAACAACGCCTGATCTTGACGCTGCGTCGCGCGCCAGCGCCGCAACAAGTCCACCTGCATGAGATGCATCGGATCGATGTAGGGATTGCGCAGCTTGATCGAACGCTGCAGCGTCGGATCGCTGTCGAGCAATTGAGCGCAGCCGCGCAGCCGCAGCACCAGCTCCAAAGTCAGCGCATATTCCTTTGCGATAGGTTGCGCGTAAACGCGCAACCTATCCGGGGCCAGCTCATCGTAGTAGCTCGCGATATCCATGTCCGTTCGACCGAGCATGGCCTCGACATCATCCAGCAAATGGCCAAAAAACGGCCAATGCGCCGTCATGCGCGTCAAAACCTCCTCGCCGTGAAGCTCCAGCGCGGCTTGCACACCGCTGCCAAAGCCAAACCACCCCGGCAACATGTGCCGGCTCTGCGTCCAGGCGAACACCCAAGGAATCGCCCGCAGCGACTGCACACCGCTCGCGCCCTCGCGCGCCGCGGGCCGCGACGCAATGTGCATGCGCTCGATGACATCGAGCGGGGTGGCTGCGCGGAAGTACTCGAAAAATTCGGCGCTGCCGAACACCAACTCGCGGTAAGCCTTCAGGCTTTGTGCCGCAATGGTGCTCATGGCAGCAATGAGTTCAGGGGCGATCGGCGCGGCCTCCGCAGCGTGTGCCGTGGCGAGCGCCACAGAGGCGAAGGTTCGCTCCAGTGTGCGCATCGCGATTGGGCGCAGGCTGTAGCTCTGATTGACGACTTCGCCTTGCTCGGTCAGGCGCAAGACGCCCCGCATCGCGCCGCTCGGCAGCGACTCGACCAGGTGTTCGGTGCGACCGCCGCCGCGCGCCGCCGTGCCGCCGCGCCCGTGGAATATCAGGAGATTCGTCCCCGTGACACGCGCCGTTTCCAGCAATTGAACTTGCGCCACTTGCAGGGCCCAACGCGATGCGGCGATGCCGCCCTGCTTGTTTGAATCCGAATAGCCGATCACCATCATTTGGCGATTGCCTCGCGAACCGAGATGCCGGCGATA
>DATCBZ010000233.1:0-2740 GCA_036511555.1 Steroidobacteraceae bacterium | reverse complement strand
CTCGGAGGTCACGATCTGTTCGAGCGTCCGCTGCGCAACGACGCTCTTGATGCCGTCCTTCACGATCTCCGCCAAGCGCTCGGCTGCGATGCCCTCCTCACCGCCGGTCGCCTGGAAGAAACGTGACGCATCATTGACGCGCCATTTGACGTAGAAATCGACAATGAGACCGCGATTGTCGTTGGTGAGAAAGGTTTCGCCCTCGTATGACTGCGAGAGGATGCGCCGCTCGAACTTCACGACCTGATCCCACGGCCACTTCCAGTGCAGGCCCGGATCGTAGTCGATGCCAACGATGGCGCCGAACTCGGTACGGATCGCAACCTGCGTCTCCTGCACTGTAAAGAGCGAGGTCAGCATGATCAGTGCAGCAACCGCGAGCACCACGAGCAAAGGGACGGAGCGTTTGAACATCTAACGATCCGTACGCACGCGGCCATCGGCGCTGACGATATCCGGATCGACACTCTGGGCAGCGCGCGGTCCCGCATCGGGCGAGGCCTCGGGCTCCTTTACGGGCAACCGGTCGAGGAGCTTGTCGAGCGGCAGATAGATGAGATTGCCGTTGCCGCTGCCGGCTTTGGCGTCGAGCAGAACCTTGTGCGAGCGCGCCAGGATGGTTTCGATGGTTTCAAGATAGAGCCGCTTGCGCGTGACTTCCGGCGCCTGGGCATAGGCCTGCGCAAGCTGCGTGAAGCGCGAGGTTTGGCCCTCGGCCAGCGCCACGACCTGCGCATGGTAGCCGGCCGCGTCCTGCTGAAAGCGCGAGGCCCCGCCTTGCGCAACCGGGATAACGCCATTCGCGTAGGCCTGGGCTTCTTTCACGAAGCGTTCCTGGTCGGCGAGCGCCTTGTTGGCGTCGCGCTGCGAGGGGATCACCGCATCGGGCACCTGCACGTCGGTGAGATTCACGGAAGTCACCGTGATGCCGGCGTTGTAGAAATCAAGTGTGCGCTGAATAAGCTCCTTCGTAAGCTGCGTGATGTGCGGGCGAGTTGCGCCAACGAGCACATCATCGAGCGGGCTCTGCCCTACGATCTGGCGAAAGGCGCTCTCGCTGACGCCGCGCAATGTGGCTTCGGGGTCTGCGACCTTGAACAAGACCTTTACCGGATCGGTGTACTGGTACTGCACGGCGAAGCGCAGCTCAACTAAGTTGACGTCCGCCGTCAGCACACGCGACTTGTAGTCACTGCTGTTGACGTTGGCAACATTGACTTTGGTGAGGGTCTCGATCGGCCACGGCCAACGCCACCCCAAACCCTGCCCGCGCACGTGCGTGAGTTTGCCGAAACGCTGGATGACACCGCGCTCGGCGGCCTTGATCTGAAAAAAACCGCTCGCAAGCCACAGAAGCAGCGCCACCACCCCGATCACGGTCACGAGCGAGCCGCCGCCGCCGCTGCCGCCGCCACTTTCGCTGGCGCCCGGGCGCAACAGCGACTCGAACCAGCGTTGCCATTCCTTCAGGCGCTCATCAAGGCTTGCGCTGCCGCCGGGCCGCTTGCCCCAAGGACTTTGTTGACCGCTGCCGGGTTGATTCCAAGCCATAGATGTTCTAGGAGTGCTGCGCGTCGTTTACCGCAAGCTTCAGCGGAGCCGAGTTGCGCCAGAAAAGGGCGCAGATTGTAGAAAGCCCTCTGCGGGGGCACAAGCCAATTCGTCTTCGCTGATCTCGATGATCCGCACCGCGGTCGTGCGTGCAAGTGCCAAAAGCTCGAGCATCGGCAGTTCCACCGTGAGTTCGATCGAGCCGTCGTCGAGCGAGTGCTCTGCACGCACCACGCGTGCGGCATACAGGCGCGAGCGCAGCGCCCCGCCGCTTGCCGGAACGCTCAGCCGCGCACGGCGCGTGGCGCGCGCGAGTCGTTCGGTCATGGCCTTCTCGAGCTCGCCGATTCCGGTGCGCTGCGCAGCCGAGATCCAAACCGCGGCGACGCGCCCGTCTGCGTCGCGGTCGATGCGCGGCGCAAGCTCGAGCCGATCGACCTTGTTGTAGACCACAATCTGCGGGATGGCTTGAGCGCCGATATCGGCGAGCACCGCATCGACCTGCGCCATATGTTCATCGCGGCGCGGGTCGCTGGCATCGATGACGTGCAGCAGCAGCGTCGCCTCGCGCGCCTCGGTCAGCGTCGACTTGAAAGCCGCGACCAGCTCGTGCGGGAGCGCGCGAATGAAGCCGACGGTATCGGCGATGACCACGGGTGTGCCACCCGGAAGCGTAATGCGCCGCACGGTTGGATCAAGAGTTGCGAAGAGCTGATCGGCAACGTAGGCCGAGGCACCGGTCAGCGCGCCAAACAGCGTCGACTTGCCGGCATTGGTATAGCCGACGAGTGCAATTGAGGGCACCGGAATCTCCGCGCGCATGCGCCGGCCGGTTTCGCGCTGCTGCTGGATCTTCTCCAGGCGCTTGGTGAGCACGCGCACGCGCTGGCCGATGAGGCGTCGGTCCGTCTCAAGCTGCGTCTCCCCGGGTCCACGCAACCCAATGCCGCCTTTCTGACGTTCCAAGTGCGTCCAGCCGCGCACCAAGCGGCTCGCGATATGCTTCAGCTGCGCAAGCTCCACTTCAAGTTTGCCTTCGAAGCTGCGCGCGCGCTGCGCGAAGATGTCGAGAATGAGGCTGTTGCGGTCGAGCACGCGCCGGCCGATATGCTCTTCGAGATTGCGCTCCTGCGAGGGCGAGAGTGCATGGTCGACGAGGATGACGTCGGCGCTCGCCGCGATGGCTGCG
>DATCBZ010000232.1:0-3061 GCA_036511555.1 Steroidobacteraceae bacterium | reverse complement strand
TGCTCATCGAAATGCGCGACTCGGCGCACGTGCGCCGCCTTGATGAGCCGGGCAGGATGCGTCTGCAGGCGCTGTTGCCGGCGTTGCTCACGGACATCGGGGCAAGCGCCGAGCCTCTTCCGATACTCAAACGCATCCTTAAGATCCTCGAAGCGATCGGCCAGCGCTCGGTTTATTTCGCGCTGTTGCACGAAAGCTCGGCGGCGCGCAGCCGGCTCGTAGAACTGGGCGGGCACAGCGATTTTCTCGCCGAACAGATCGCAGCCTATCCATTGCTGCTCGATGAGCTCATTGACGAGCGCCTGTTGTCCGAGCTTCCCGAGCGGGCAAGTCTGGCCCGCGACTTGGAGCTCATCGTGCAGGAGATGCGCGATGATGATCCGGAACGGCAGGTCGAGGCGCTGCGGCATTTTCAGCGCGCCGCGATTTTTCGGATCGCGGTTGCGGATCTGACCGGCAGGCTGCCTATCATGAAAGTGAGCGATCGTCTCACCGATGTTGCTGAGCTCATCGTCGAGCGTGCCATGCAATTGGGTTGGCAGCAGATGACCGCGCAGTTCGGTACGCCGATGTGCGGCACGGGAGAAGCGCGGCGGGCCGTGCGCATCTGCGCTGTCGGCTATGGGAAGCTCGGCGGCATGGAGCTAGGCTACTCCTCCGATCTGGACCTCGTTTTTCTGCATGACTCGCGTGGCGAGCAGCAAGAGACGACCGGAAGCCGCCCGATCGACAATCAGCTCTTCTTCGTGCGCGCCGCGCAGCGCATCGTGCACTTGCTGACCATGCATTCGGGCGCGGGCAGGCTCTATGCGGTGGACGTGCGCTTAAGACCGAGCGGCAAAGGCGGCCTATTGATCACCAATATTCAAGCCTTTATCGACTATCAGGAGCACGACGCTTGGACTTGGGAGCATCAGGCTCTCCTGCATGCGCGTGCGGTTGCGGGCGCGGCGGAACTGCGCGCGGAATTCGAGCAGTTGCGAGTGGAAGTACTCAGACGCTACGTGCGACGCGCGACGCTGCGTGAGGAGGTGCGCAGCATGCGCGAGCGCATGCGCCGA
Source organism: Steroidobacteraceae bacterium (assembly GCA_036511555.1). GTDB lineage: Bacteria > Pseudomonadota > Gammaproteobacteria > Steroidobacterales > Steroidobacteraceae > PALSA-1196. The sequence goes on along the minus strand of DATCBZ010000232.1, from coordinate 2,000 downwards.
GAGCTCTCGAAATCACAGCCCGCCGAATTCAATCTCAAACAGGATCCCGGCGGTATCGCCGACATCGAATTCCTCGCGCAGTATTGGGCGCTCAACTGGGCCGAGAAGTATGCGGCGGCGGTGATGTTCTCGGATACGATCCGGCAGTTGGAGACGGTCGCATCAGCCGATCTTGTGCCACAGGCAACCGTTGATGTGCTGACGGGTGCGTATCGCGCCTATCGCAGCTGCGCGCATCATCTGGCCCTGCAGGGCCGTGAGGCGATCGTCGACGTCGAGGACTTCGTGCCCGAACGCGCCGCCGTAGTGCATATATGGAACGAGACAATGCAAGCCGCCTGAGCGGCGCGCTTTTTCCCAGCCGTTTACTATTTAGTTGCAGTAGGAGGTATTCCGACACGGCAAACTGCGCGATGTTTCTCGGCTCGCGGCAATGACCTCAATCTCCAGCAGGAACTCAGGCCGCACCCGTTGCGGCACGACCAGCAGCATGAATGCGGAACGCACATCGTTTAGAAAACGCTTGCGCACTTTCGCGTAGGCAGTGATGTCTTGCGCGCTTGTCAGATACTGAGTGACCTTGACGAGGTCGGCGAGCGTCATGTTTGCAAGCTTCAGCATGCGGACCACGTGTGCCCCTGCGAGCTCGGCTTGACCCGTGATGTCATCCGGAAGGTCGCCGCTTGCCGCAAGGCCGGGTGTCCCGGACGTGTAGAGCCCACGAAGGTTCGGTGCTGTTTCAATTGCAACGCTGTAGGAGCCGATCTGCTTGGCGATGCCAATGTCACGGATGCTGTGTGTCATATCACGTGTCCCTTCGATGGAAAAATTCGCAGATGCGGCACCTAAAAACCTCTTATCGCAGCGGCTTTTGGATTTGGAGTGGCTGCGCTTGTGATCGGACCCTTTCCTGCGTTGTCCTAAACGTATCCCCCGCGCCACCGAATTGCACGATTGTGACGGAGCGCCTGGGATTCGCCGACAACTTGCGTTCGAGCAGGACCCGGGCACGGCGGCTTTGGATATAATCATTCGCGAAGGAGATCCACTTATGGCAGCAGTCGCCAAACCGCTCATCGAGCCCAACGCCCAGAACCGTTACGATGTCACGGCCGAGGACCTGCGGTTATCCTGTCCGATGCCCGAGATGGCGCTGTGGAATTCTCACCCGCGCGTGTATCTCCCGATCGAAGCGACTGGCTGGGCGAAGTGCCCGTACTGCAGTGCCGAGTACACGCTGCGTCGCTGACGCTGCGCTATCTACTGCTTAGACCTTCTGGTACGACGCGTAGGATTTCTCCTCGACCAGTCGTGAGCCCAAGTGCAGGTTGATGCGCTTCTTGATTGCCGCGCGCTCATCGTTCGTCACGTACACCGCGCGCGCAAGATCAATGAATTCGCGGTCGAAGAGTTGCCGCGCCTCCTTGTCCCGGATGCGATCTTCGATGTCCCAGAGTCGCTCATTGACGCTCTGTAGCGCATGCTCTTCGGCCGTGAGTTCGGCCGTGGCGCCGCCGAGGTCCGCCCAGGTCTTCTCCAGGAGTCCGAGTTCAAGGCGCACGTTGGCAAGCTTTTGCGCATCGGTCATGCGCGCAGCCTTGATGCGCAGGATGGTGATCTTATCGAGCAGCTCACCGGCTGAGATCGGGATGAGTACGTCTTTCATGGACGCGATCCTAGCAATTGATCGAGCTTGGCCGTGACTTCATCGACGCGAATAAGGTCCATGACACCTGGCACCTCGATCTTCTGCGTCCAAGGGAGCTCTTCAGGCTCGCGATGCCGGTAGAGGCGCGCGGCGGCGCCGTAGGCGTTGACGCACCATTCCTGCGAGAGATATGGGCCACTGCGCGCCGGATTGGTTGCGGCGTAAAGACCCAACACCGGTGTCCCGACCATGGTCGCCATGTGCACCGGGCCCGAATCCGGGCTCAGGAGGACGCGCGCACGGGAAAGCACCGCAAGGAGTTCGGGCAAAGTGTCGCGGCCGATCTGATTGG
>DATCBZ010000231.1:0-8615 GCA_036511555.1 Steroidobacteraceae bacterium | reverse complement strand
GGCGGAATATTTGCATCACGTTCAATCATGGTCGCGACATGGCCAAAACGCCGCACTGCATCCGCGTACAGCGCCCACACCGGATCCGGCACCGGATGATCGTGGGAATCGATCAGATAATCACCGTGGTTCTGGTGTCCGGCCAGATGAATTTGCTGCACGCGTTCGACGGGAATTGCGCCCAGGTATTCGCGCGCGTCAAATTCGTGGTTGATGCTCGAGACATAGATGTTGTTGATATCGAGCAGGATGAGGCAATCCGCCTCTTGCGCAACCGCGCGCAGAAACTCCCACTCGCTCATGCGCGAGTCGCGGAATGTCACGTAACTGGACACGTTCTCCAAGAGAAGACGTCGGCCAAGGATGTCCTGCACAGTGCGCACCCGCTGGACGACGTGCTTTAAAGCCTCGTCCGTGTAGGGCAGCGGCATCAGATCGTGCAGATTCTTGCCGGCAACTCCGGTCCAACAGAGGTGATCGGAGATCCAGGCGGGCTCGATGCGCTGCGCGAGTGCTTTGACCTGCTCAAGGTAGTCCCGGTCAAGCGGCTGGGCGGTGCCGATCGACATTGAAACGCCGTGCAGCACCATCGGGTAATGCTCCCGAATGCGGGCAAGATTGTGCAGGGGCTTGCCGCCCGGCACGAGATAGTTCTCCGTCAGAGCCTCAAACCAGTCGACGGCGGGACGTTCATCGAGAATGGTCTCGTAGTGTTCGACCCGCAGACCAAGCCCGAAACCCAGCGTTGGGCGAGTAAGCATCGTTAAACACAGCGCGGTGCGGGCGCCCTGCGGCCCCGCACCACACCGTTAGCGACTGTTCGAGTCGCCGCGCCCTTAGGAGGCAGCCTTTACTTTGGCCTTGGCGGCGTCGCAATCAGCCTTGCTGTCCGTCATCGTAAAGCCCTGACCCTTGCAGGAATTCTGACCCTTACAGCTGTTGTGCGCGGACTTGCACGATGACATGCCCTTGCAGGAATTGGCGCCAGTGCACTTCACCTTGCCATCATCTGCTGCGGCAGCCGTGAACGAGGCCGTCGAGAACAAGATCGCCGCGGCGGCGGCCAAAGCGATGCTTCCAGTCTTGCGTGTATTCATAATCCCCTCTCCGTTAAGAAAGTTAAAAATCCGGTCACTAGACCGGCCACCGGAGTGAAACCTTTCGCGCCGGCGCGGGAGTTATTGCTCTCCCCCGTGGCGGCAGATTCTACGCTTCGATGTGGCCCAATCGCACCGTTTGTCGCATAGCCACGACAACTGGTCCGATCATTGCAGACACCCTCCCGGAGCGGGTCCTTCAGGTGCTGCCGATCGACTCCTACAGTACGCAGCTTTGTGGCAACTGGATGCGCGCACATTGGCATGCAGGCGCAGGACCGCTCTTATAGAATGGCCGATCCGCTCGGGCATATCTTGCCCGCTGTAGCTACCGGTACCATCTAAGGTGATGAAGGAATGAGCGACGTCCCTGCCGACGCCATCCGCGTGCGTGGCGCGCGCCAGAACAACCTCAAGAACCTCGATCTGGCGATCCCGCTGAACGAGCTTGTGGTCGTGACCGGTGTCTCCGGCTCGGGTAAGTCTTCGCTCGTGTTCGATACGCTGTATGCGGAAGGGCAGCGGCGCTACGTCGAAACGTTCTCGCCCTACGCGCGCCAGTTTCTCGACCGCATGGACAAACCGCAGGTGGATTCCATCTCGGGAATCCCTCCGGCCATCGCCATTGATCAGACCAATCCCGTGCGCACGTCGCGCTCGACCGTCGGCACGATGACCGAGCTCAATGATCACCTGAAGCTTCTGTTTGCGCGTGCGGCATTGCTGTTTTGTCGTAATTGCGGGCACGGCGTGCACCGCGACACCCCCGAGAGCATGTACGAGAACATGCTGCGGCGCGCCCAGGCAACGGAGGATCCGCGGCTTCTCATCTGCTTCCCGGTGCCGGTGCCGAAGAACTTCAAAGAAGCCGAAGTGCGTGAGCTTTTGCAGAAGCAAGGCTACACGCGGTATTTGGAGGCGCCGCCCAGCGCGCGCAAACAGGCCAAGAAAGCTACGACTCTCGAAGTGATTCAGGATCGCCTGCGCATCGGCGGCGCCGAACGTTCGCGGGTGTTGGAGTCGCTTGAGGCGGCGCTGCGAGTTGGGCGCGGCCGCATCAATGTTCACGTGGTAGACGCACACGATCCGCCCCGCAGCCTCGAGTGCTGGCGCTATTCGAGCGAGCTGCATTGCGCCGAATGCGACCTCTCCTACCGCGAGCCTGTACCCAGCCTGTTCTCCTTTAACTCGCCGCTCGGCGCGTGCGAGAGTTGCCGCGGCTTCGGCCGCACGATGGGCATCGACTACGGGCTCGTCATTCCGGATGAAAGCAAATCGTTACGCGGCGGGGCAATCCGCCCCTGGCAGACAGAATCAAACGCCGAATGCCAGGAGGATCTGGAAAAGTTTGGTAAGAAGCGCGGCATTGCACTTGATCGACCGTGGCGCGAGCTCTCGGCCGCGCAGCGCCAATGGGTGATCGAAGGCGAAGGCGAATGGAAGAAGGGCGTCTGGTACGGCCTCAGGCGCTTCTTTGCATGGCTCGAGACCAAAGCCTACAAGATGCACGTGCGTGTACTGCTGTCGCGCTACCGCGCCTATACGCCCTGCATTGCATGCGGCGGCGCCCGCTTGAAACCAGATGCTCTTCTGTGGCGCATCGGCAGCTACGACCTTGCAGAATCGGTATTGGGGTCTGCAACGCGCATGCGACCCGCGCACGTCAACTGGAGCCCGGAGAGCTTACAGTCCCTGCCGGGTCTGTCCATCCACGACCTCATGCTGTTGCCGATCGAGCGCGCGTGCGACTTCTTCAGAAGACTCACCCTGCCGCCGCCGCTCGATGCCGCAACCGATCAGCTGCTCGGCGAGATCCGCGCGCGCTTTGAGTACCTGAATGACGTAGGACTTGGCTATCTAACACTCGATCGACAATCGCGCACGCTCTCAGGTGGCGAGGTGCAGCGCATCAATCTCACAACTGCGCTCGGCACCTCGCTCGTCAATACTCTCTTCGTGCTGGACGAGCCCTCTATAGGCCTGCACCCGCGCGACATGCGCCGTGTAATCGGCGTCATGAAGCGCCTGCGCGACGCCGGCAATTCCCTTGTGGTGGTGGAGCATGATCCGCAGATCATGGTGGAGGCGGATCGAATCCTCGACATGGGCCCGGGCGCGGGTGAACGCGGCGGCGAGATCGTATTCTTCGGCACTCCTGCAACGATCAAAAGCAGCCCGCGTTCTCTCACCGGCGAGTATTTGAGCGGCAAGAAGCTGGTTTTCACGGCCCGCGCGCCGCGCCCTGCGTCCGCCGAACCGGTCGCCGAATGGCGTCCGAATCGGTGGCTCGAGTTGAAAGGTGCACGCGCCCATAATTTGCAGAATATTGATGTCCGCATTCCGCTGAAGCGTCTGGTGTGCGTAACCGGCGTCTCCGGATCGGGTAAATCCACCCTTATTGAAGATGTTCTGTACCCCGCACTCTTGAAGTATCAGGGCAGGCCGAGTGAAGCGCCGGGCGAGTTCGATGGACTGCGCGGCGCTGAGCTGATTGACGATGTCGTGATGGTCGACCAGACCTCTATCGGGCGCACGACACGCTCAAACCCGGCAAGCTACGTCGGCGCGTTTGACGGTATTCGTGAATTATTCGCAGCCGAGCCCGCGTCGCAAGAGCGCAAGTACACCGCGGGCACCTTCAGTTTCAATTCCGGCAACGGTCGCTGTCCTACGTGCGGCGGTAATGGCTTCGAGCACGTGGAGATGCAGTTCCTCTCCGACGTCTATCTGCGCTGCCCCGATTGTGCCGGCAGCCGCTATAGACGCGAAGTGCTCGACGTCAAGCGCGAAGGCGCCGACGGGCGTCGTGCCAATATTGCCGATGTCCTAAACATGACCGTCACACAGGCGTGCGCGTTCTTTGCTGATTCGCGCGAGGTCACGGCGCGTCTCGCGCCGCTTGCCGATGTGGGACTTGAGTACCTGAAGCTGGGCCAACCGGTACCGACGCTATCAGGCGGCGAGGCACAGCGCCTGAAACTTGCCGGACATCTTGCCGCTGCAGGCTCGGTGGCATCAAGCACCACTCACCTCGGCAAGCTCTTCCTTTTCGATGAGCCTACTACCGGCCTGCACTTCGAGGATGTGGCGAAATTGCTGCGCGCGTTCGGCAAGCTGCTCGCCGCCGGCCATTCCATTCTCGTCATCGAGCACAATCTCGATGTAGTGCGCGCCGCTGATTGGATCATTGATCTTGGACCCGAGGGCGGCGAGCGCGGTGGCAGCATTGTCTGCGTCGGCACGCCGGCCGAAGTGCGTGTCCACAGCAACTCCTTTACGGGGATTGCGCTTGCCGCATACGAAGAGACGCTCGCAGGCGTGACGCACCCCTTGCAGCCGGCCGTCGCCGAGACGCACAGCTTGTACGGTCGCGGCAATGGTCATGCGCCAAATTCCATCGTGGTCCATAACGCACGCGAACATAATTTGAAGAGCATCGATGTCGAGATACCGCGCGATCGCTTCACCGTCATCACCGGCGTCTCCGGTTCAGGAAAGTCGACGCTCGCCTTTGACATCATTTTCAATGAGGGCCAGCGGCGTTACCTTGAATCGTTAAACGCCTATGCGCGGCAATTTGTGCAGCCTGCCTCGCGTCCCGATGTGGATGCGATCTACGGCATCCCGCCAACCGTTGCCATTGAGCAGAGAACGAGTCGCGGCGGCCGAAAGAGCACGGTCGCAACCCTTACCGAGATCTATCATTTTCTGCGCTTGCTGTACGTAAAGCTGGGCACGCAGTTCTGCCCCGATTGTGCGGTGCCGATCGAGCCGCAGACCCCGGAAGCAATCGCAGCGCGTCTGCTGCGTGATTATCGCGGCCAACACATCACGCTGCTTGCGCCGCTCGTCCTCGCGCGCAAAGGCTTTTATACGGACCTTGCCAAGTGGGCTGCAAAGAAAGGCTTCAAGACGCTGCGCGTGGATGGCGCAACGGTCGCAACCCGAGGCTGGCCGCGCCTGTCGCGTTTTCGCGAGCACACGATCGAGCTGCCGGTCGCCAATATCGAGGTCAGCGCCCGCACCGATGTCGAATTGCACGCAGCCCTTGGGCGCGCGCTGGATTTCGGGAAAGGCGTGGTGCACGTTCTCGGCGCCAAAGGTGCGCGCCCGGCAGTATTTTCGACTCGGCGCGCGTGTCCGTCTTGCGGCACGGGCTTTGCGGAGCTTGATCCACGGCTCTTCTCGTTCAACTCCAAGCACGGCTGGTGTGCGAGTTGTTTCGGCACCGGAGTTGCCATGAGCGGCTTCAGCGAGGAGCACACCGGGGAGGAGATCTGGTGGAACGAGTGGTACGAGGGCGAGGCTCGAGCCTGCGAGGCATGTCACGGCGCGCGCCTCAACAGCATTGCGCTCAGTGTTCGGTTTCGCGAACGCTCAATCGCGGCGCTTGCGGCCGAGCCGATCGAGGAGGTGCGCACATTTTTCAGCAGCCTCAAATTAAATTCACGCGAAACTGCAATCGCGCGTGACCTACTTGCGGAGATCAGCGCCCGCCTGTCCTTTCTGGAGCGTGTCGGCTTGGGTTATCTTGCGCTTGACCGTTCTGCGCCCACGCTCTCGGGCGGCGAGGCACAGCGGATCCGGCTCGCCGCACAGTTAGGATCCAACCTGCAGGGCGTGTGTTACGTCCTCGATGAACCAACGATTGGCCTGCATCCGCGCGACAACGCCGTGCTGCTCGACGCGCTTGCTGAACTGTCGGCACACAGAAACACGCTGGTCGTCGTGGAACACGACGAGGACACGATCCGGCGTGCCGACCACGTGATTGATCTGGGTCCTGCCGCCGGGGTCAAAGGTGGGGAAATAGTGGGTACGGGTACGGTCAAGGAACTCATGCAGAACCCGCGTTCGATCACCGGGCGCTTCCTGAAGAAACCATTTAAGCACTCCGTTGAACCGCATCGCGCTGTCAGCCCCGCTACTGCAAGTCTGCGCCTCGAGGGAGTAAAGCTGCACAACGTGCACGAGCTTGACGTGCGTATTCCGCTCGGTCGACTGGTCGTAATCACGGGCGTCTCAGGATCGGGAAAATCGACAATCGCGCGTGACGTGCTATACGCCAATCTTAAACAGCGCTTGAGTGAAGAGACGCGTAAGTCAAAATCACGCTTCCAACTCAAGGGTTGCCGCGCCCTATCGGGCGCCGAACAGGTGGATCGGGTTCTCGAAGTCGATCAAACGCCCATCGGTAAGACGCCGCGCTCCTGTCCAGCAACCTACGTTGGCTTCTGGGATGAAATCCGCCGCATCTATGCAGGCACGACCGAGGCGCGAATTCGTGGCTTTACCGCGAGCCGCTTCTCGTTCAACACCGCGGGCGGCCGCTGCAGTGCGTGCGAAGGTCAGGGCGTGCAGACGATCGAGATGAGCTTTCTGCCCGACGTCAAAGTGCTGTGCGACGTGTGCGGCGGACGACGCTTTGATTCCGAGACCCTCACGGTGCAGTGGCGCGACCGTACCATCGCGCAGGTACTCGCGATGAGCGTCGATGATGCGGTTGAATTCTTTGCCGCCCACCCCCGCGTGCGTCACGCTCTGCAGCTGCTGAAGGATGTGGGTTTGGGATATCTCACCCTCGGCCAGCAGAGTCCGACGCTCTCGGGTGGCGAGGCGCAGCGCATCAAACTCGTGACTGAGCTTGCCAAAGTGCGCGGCGATGTACGCGCCGGTCCGCGGCAGAAGCCCAAACACACGCTCTATGTGCTCGACGAACCGACTGTTGGTTTGCATATGGCAGATGTCGAGCAGCTGGTGGGAGTTCTGCATCGGCTCGTCGACGCCGGCAATACGGTAATCGTCGTCGAACACAATCTCGACGTGATGGCAGAGGCCGACTGGATTGTCGATATGGGGCCGGACGCAGGCGATCGGGGCGGCCGGATCGTCGCGTGCGGTACGCCTGCGGAGCTTGCGCGCAAGAAGGCGCGCTCGCACACCGGCCGTGTGCTCGACAAATTCCTGCGTGAGCGTACCCTTTGAATCCGCAATGGGCCACGATCTAGTCTGTTGGAAATGCGGGGCAAGTTTAAGCGCGCTGACGCTACCCCTGCGGCGCCTTGAAGAATGCCGCTGCCGCGCCGAGCTGCACGTCTGTCGCATGTGCATTGAGTACGACACCAGCGTCGCCAAGCACTGCCGCGAACCCATCGCCGAAGAAGTGCGCGACAAGACACGCGCCAATTTCTGCGACCATTTCAAGCCGCGCTCTGACGCTTACACCGCCCCTAATACCGCTGCGATCAGCGAAGCACAGGCGGCCCTGGCGAAACTTTTTGGCAAGGGCTGAAAGACTGCCGATCCGGCAATCAACTCTTGCGGGCGCGCTCCGTCAATCGCGCGACCAGTCGCGCAAACGGTGAATTCTTGCGCACCTCAACCGAGAGGTGCCGCACGCTGGTCTCATTGATGAACTCGCCACGCCCGTTGTCGATCTCGAGCCCTCCCGCACCGAGGATCTCGAGTGTCTCCTCAAGCGACTGCGGCGCCTTGCGCTCCACCGTGCGCCCTTTGCTGCGCAACTTCTTGCTGCGAGTTGCCGCGGCGCGCGCCGCGGCCGAGGCGACACGTGCGCCGCCAGCGGGTAGGTTCGCCGCGCCACGCACCGGCTCGCCGGAAACTTGCGGTGGCGACTGCTTACCTGCGTCATCGAGGAGCTTTATCTCTTCGGCCTGGGTGGCGCGCGGGGTTTCTCGAGCGCTCAGCGGTTCGCTCTTCTGCTCAGCCGCCGTCGCGCGGCCGCGCTCCAGCGGACTTACCGGCACGACGGCAACGGAGGCGAACTCCGAGCGCACATAGTGGGCCACCTGCTTCGCCGCATCTGCGTCCGTGAAGAAACCAAGCCTGAGTCCGTACCACTTGCGCCCTTCGCGATTGCCTTCGACGGTATAGATCGTGTAGGCGCTGAAGATTGCAAGCGGCGGTACCTTGTCGAGCGCCATCGGTTCTACAGACCACTGCAGTTGGACGGCAAATGAAACAGCAGCGTTGTCCTGCACCGCCGCCTGCAACGCGCGGCGCGTGCCGGTGTCTTCGGGCCGCAGCATGGGAATATTGCTGCGCGCAGCGTGCGATGCTCCGGGCGCGCGCGCGCTCGAGCGGCGCTCCTCCAATACCCGCATTACTTGAGTATCCGACAGAGCCTGCGCTCCTCCTGCCGGCCGCGGCGCCGGAACCGTGTGTTTCGTATCCCTCTCATCTAGTGCCGCAAGCACTTCGCGCACGTTCGAAAGTGGCGCCAGTGGACGTGCGCGGCCCGCACCGCCTGCTGCGCCGCCCCCAGGCTTAGCGGCCGGCGATGCGCTCGCGCGCGTGGTAGCCGGCGACGGAAGTTTCGTATTCTTTGGCCTCTCAACCTGGCGCGCAACAGGCGCCGTTGCCGATGACACGACGCTGGCTGCGGCATTCTCGTCTGGTGGCGCCGCGGGCGCGGCCAATACCGGTGCGAGCGGCGCCTCGGCGAGGCCGGCGACGCTGCCGGGCGAAGTCAAATTTGACTGTGATGGCGGCGAGACA
>DATCBZ010000230.1:0-2236 GCA_036511555.1 Steroidobacteraceae bacterium | reverse complement strand
CGGTGGCTGCGCGCCGCTGCAAACCAAAGCCCAGCCATGGCTGCTGCACCACGCGGGCCCCGTGCGCGAGCGCAATCGCGGCCGTGGCATCGGTGCTGCCGCAATCGATGTCCAGTTTTTCGTGAGCAAAGTTCACGCTGTCCAGGCAACGCGCGATATTCGCGGCCTCGTTGTAGGTCAGCACCAATAGACTGATCGGTAGCGGTGCGCCGGCGTTCATGGCGCAAGCTCATCGAGCGCGCTCTGCACGCGCGCGACGAAACCGTGTTTGTTGTCGAGAAACCAGCTGCGTGCCGCACTGCCGATGCTTTCCCATTGCGCCGGCGCCATCGCCAGTAGCCGCGCGATCTGGGCCTCCAGCGCCGGCTCGTCGAAATGGCACAGCGTTGCGAGATTGTGGCGCGCGCCGGCGTGCGAGCCGATCAGCACGCCGCGCTCGGAGTTAACGAGCTCATTCATCGGCGGCCCGTCACAAGTGAGTGTCACGGCGGCCACGCTCATGGACTCGGCGATGTAGTGCCCCCAGCCTTCCGCCTCCGAGGTACACAGCTGAAAGCGATGCGCGTTCTGCAGGCCGCGCAACTCCTCGTCCGGCAAAAAGCCGACACGGAACACGATGTTGCGCGCCCCCTGCACCTGCCGGGCCTGTGCCTCGAGGTCCTGCACGATCGTGAGCACGGGCCATTCAGGGTGGCGCCGCCACAGCGCCAGCAGGCGTGCGGTGCCCTTGAGGGGGCTGCGGCCGGCCAAATGCAGGAACCGGGCCTGACGCATGACCCTGGGTTCATAGCGATCGATGCTGTCGAAGCCGATGTGCGACGTGCGGCAGCCGCGCGCCGCAAACAACTGTTCGGCCAGCCATGTCTTTGCCCAGACAGCATCGGCAGCACCGAGAAACGCCAGATCGCGACGGTCGAACCATTCCGGATTGGGCACCAGCACGTTGCGGGCAGCCTGGTGCAGAAACTGCGGCCAGACGTGCTCGAGCATGAGATTGAGGTCGTAGCGGGCGCCGCTGCCGGCAGCGCGCAGCGTGGGCAGCCGGCGCACGCGCGCGGCCAGCCGCGTCAGCAATCCGCGCCGGCGCTTGCGATCGCGCCGCTCGCAGCCATGCAACGTGACTTGGCAACCACAGGCCCGCAACGCGCCGGCGAGCAGATCGAAGTCACGCGACAACCCCACGCCATTGGCCTTGCCGATGAGTCGAACCTGCAATGGCGTGTGTGGCGTGATCGCGTTGCTCTCCTTTGGTGGCGGGACGGCGCGTCCGCGAAAAATACCGCATCGAATGCCGGTATCAAAGCGACTTATAATACTTACCTGCCTTTGAACGAGAATAGACTGTGATTCTGACCTACCGCTATCGTTTGTTGCCGCTCAAGAGCCAGCACCGCGCATTGGAGCGGCTTATGGGGGCGCAGCGCGAGTTATACAATGCGGCGCTCGAGGAGCGGATCGATTGCTATCGCAAGACTGGCAAGACCCGCACTTACATCGACCAGTTCAAGGCGTTGACGCAATGCCGACGCGAGTTGCCCGAGATGGGCGAACTGCCGGTGAACCTGCAGCGCTGGACGCTGAAGCGGCTGGACGATGCCTTCCGGGGGTTCTTCCGACGCATCAAGGCGCGCAAGAGGAAAGCGGGTTTTCCCAGATTCCGCGGCGCAGGACGATGGGAAGCCTTCGGCTTCGCTGAATTCAGCGGTATTCGGTTCGACGGCAAGAGACTGCGCTTCGCCGGAATGCCGGGCGGCCTCAAGCTGCATTTACATCGCCCGCTGCCTGATCAGGCCGATATTCGCTCGTGCGTATTTCGCCGCGACGGTAGCGGCTGGCATGTCGCTCTGCAGATTGCCGTGGCTGCGGTGGAAAAGCGTGCGGTGGCATCGGCGATTGGCGTGGATCTTGGGCTGAAGGTATTTGCCTATTGTAGCGATAACGTGGTGATCCCGAATCCGCGTATCGCAAAACGAGCCGAGAAAGAGCTACGCTGCCGGCAACGCGCGCTGGCGCGCTGTAAGCGCGACAGCAATTGCCGCCGTAAGACGCGCACCCGACTCGCGAAGTTGCACCGCAAGATCGCGGATACGCGCAATACCTGGCTACACCAGCAATCGACCGCATTAGTCAAGCGAGCTGACCTGATCGCAGTGGAAGATTTGAAGGTCGTGAATATGGTTCGTCATCCGACCCTGGCGCGTTCCATTTCGGATGCGTCATGGTCACGGTTCGTCTC
>DATCBZ010000229.1:0-11825 GCA_036511555.1 Steroidobacteraceae bacterium | reverse complement strand
AAGCCATGCCAACGCAGGGACGGCGCCGAGGCTGCATACAGATTATCAAGCGCACGCTCAAGCTTACGCTTGCCGAGGAACGACCACGGGCAGGCGAAGTCCGCGATGAGATCGAACTCAAGAGGCGGCTTTACAGCGATTGCGGTAACAAGTTGAGTGTCCATGGCGGTGTATCTGGAGCGGCCGGGCTCGAATATCAAGGCGCCGGTGCGCCGCATGCTGCAAGCCCCATCTGGGCACTGATGCGCATGGCAGTCTCGAGCGCCCGCAGACCCGCCTCGCCGCTGACGACGGGTGCTCTGCCAGTGCGTACACAGTCAAGGAAGGAATCGATCTCCGCCTTCAAGGCGTCGCCGTGCTCAAGATTGCGCTCCTCGATAACGACCGGCAGTTCGCCGTTCGGCACCGGCGCGGGACGCTTCTTGATCAGCGTCAGAATCTTCTGCTGCAGATCGATCGACAGGTAAGCCTCATCCTCGAAGATGCGCAGCTTGCGTTCGGTCTTCATGCTGACGCGGCTCGCCGTGGCGTTGGCGACGCAGCCGTTTGCGAAACGGATGCGGGCATTGGCGATGTCGATGCCTTCGGAAAACACTGCCGTGCCGATCGCATCGATCGAGGCAATCGGCGCATCGACAATGCTCTGCACGATGTCGATGTCATGAATCATGAGGTCGAGAACCACATTGACATCGGTGCCGCGCTCTTTATAGGGGGCCAGGCGATGGCACTCGATGAAGCGCGGCGCTTTCAGGTGCGGCTCGGCGGCGAGGATGGCCGCATTGAAGCGCTCCAAGTGTCCGATCTGCAAGACGCGCCGCTGGCTCCTCGCAATGTCGATCAGCGTGCGCGCCTCGGCAGCCGTTTCAGTCACCGGCTTCTCGAGGAGCACGTGGACGCCGGCGCTTAGAAAATCGCGCGCGATCGCAAAATGAGACGGCGTCGGCGTGACGATGCTGACGACGTCGACGCGGCCGAGAAGCTCGCCATGATCCGCGAGCACGGCAACGCCAAATTCTCGCTGCGCTGCCGCGCGCGCCGCATCGCGCGTGTCGACGAGTGCCACGAGCTCGCAGGCGGCAGCCTGAGCATATTTCTGCGCGTGAAATCGGCCAAGGTAGCCGACGCCGATAACGGCCGCTCTGATCTTTGTCATGGCGCGCTATTATGCCCGGCTATGGAGCAGGAGCCCGTGCACTTGGAAACTACTGTAGTAGAGGACGGGGCTTTGCCCGATAACCTGCGGCGCGTCATTCGCGAGCTCATTATCGCCGCGGCTGCCCTCCTTGCAGGCTTGCTGGCAGTCCCACTCCTCATATACCTCGTTGGGCATTCGATCCTCGGCCCCTACGCGCACGGCGGCCCGGGAAGGCTCCTCGGCGATTTCTTCGCGGGGCTTGCGCACGGCGATCTGGCCTTCTGGTCGGTCGCCCTCGGTCCCTACGTTATGACCCTTCTGGTACGGTTGCTGTACTTCCTCGCCCGCCGCCGCAGCTAGTGTCGATGTTGCAGTGTCCTGGATTCTGTTCAGAATTCTTAGGCTGGCCCCGGATTGGCGGACTGTGATGAAGATTCGGCCGCCGAACTCCGATGCACTGGCACGATGGCGAGCGGCGCCGGGTTTCGCCCGCTAGCGGTCAGGACGACTTAACCCATTTCGTGAACTGGACCGACGTTGGCGACGTTGGTGTCGAAGCCGTTATTAAAGTCGAGCCGATAAGCAGCACTATAAATAGTAATCCCACCCCTGTTGCACGGTGGATGCGGCGCCGTGTGAGCAGGTCCCAAGCCACTAATGACAAGGGCACAAGCAAATACAGCCCCAAAAATGCCGGTAAGGGCAATGGGATTCGCGCCAGCGCCGGCAACCTGAGCACAGCCGTGCCAAGGAGCATTAGGCGTTTGTGAGTCGCCGACGCGCGACGCTGCAGCACGGCGCTGCCAACGGGAATCGCGCATACGACAAGCTGGACCGGAACTCGGCGCCTCCGGCACCGCTATGCGGTCGTCTCAGCGCCATCAGGACGGTCGGCGGACCGACTACTCACATGGATATTGCCCATACCGCCATGGCCGCGCCAAGGCGTCGATGCGCAAGCAGATTCTTGGTTGCGACGAGCGAAATCTGCACGTTAAACAGCAAGATCCATCCGCTGAGCAACGCCGCCTGCACATGTACGAGCACGCTAGGCAACGGTGCCCAAAAAACCCCGGGAAGAAAGTAACTTCTTGAAAAACCGCCAACGACTATCACAAAAAGCGCAAACGCTGCCCCGGCAAAGTACAGATGCTCGTTGCTTGTGCGGTTGGCTAAATTTGCCACGGCAGCCTCAGTTGCAAACCCCAAGTTCATAAACAAGGTCCACGCGTGCGGATGGATGACGCCGAATGATGTCCCGTCAGAAGAAATTTGACATGACGTCCCCAGTCTTCGCGCCACGATCCGGGGGCATCTATCCTTTAGTTCAAACGCTCGGAACATAGAGTAAAACGGCAACTCTTTGTTTTTGCTACATCCCTTACGCAGGTCAGTCTAGGAAACCTGACACCGACGCCCGGGACGCCTGCGGCCAAGCTCACCGCTGCCCACTGGGAACCCCGCCGCCCTACGCCCCTCTAAGAGGAAGCCACTATACTCAGGGCCAGTAAAGCCAAACGGCGAGGCCAAGGAAGGCGACCACCGCGGCGTGGCTTGCCAAACGCCAGCGGCGCAGCGCGAGCTCCCCATAGAAGCTTGCGGCAGAGGCCGCTGAGATCAATGTGAACACGGCGATGCCGCGCGCAAGCGGCAGGCGCTCCGGCGCGAAGCGCGCGCCGCTGTCGGAGAGGAAAAGGAAGACGACCCACGTGAGGATGAGTCCGACGGCGATTGATACTGCCGAGCCCATCACGATTCCAAGCAGTACGGCGAGTGGGCGCATGTTATTTGGGCGCAAAATGAACTCGACCGCGGCGCCGCCGGCACACATGATGGTGTGCGTCGCGGGCTCTAGCCTTAACAGATTGCAGTGTACCGAAACTGGCGAGTGACACACCTGATGCGAACATACCTGCGGCGTTTTTCACCCTGGCTTGCAGCGCTCCTGTTGGGCGCTGCGGCGCTCACCGTCGTCAGCGCCGCACCGGCGCCGGCAGCAAGTTCAATCCTGCCGCCGGGCGCGGTCGCACCGACCGACAACCAGCGCTCCATCGCACGCAAGGTGGGCTCAATCCTGGAGCAGTACCATTACCGTCACGCGACCATCGACGGGCACTTTTCAAGCCAGGTCTACGATCGCTATCTGGACTTTCTCGACAGCCAGAGAAGCTACTTTCTCGCCAGTGACATCGCCGAGTTTGAACCCTGGCGCATGCGCTTCGATGGCATGATTCATACCGGCGACATCGATCCGGCCTATCTCATCTTTGCACGTTTCCAGGACCGCAATCGCCAGCGCATCCGTTATGCGCTCGACCTTTTGAAGACCGAGCCTGATTGGACCGTCAATGAGACGTTCCAGTTTGACCGCCTGCACACGCCGTGGCAGGCGAATGAGGCGGACATGAATGAACTGTGGCGCAAGCGCGTCAAGAACGATGCGCTCTCGCTCATGCTCACCAACAAGACCTGGCCCGAGGCCGCCGAGGTGCTGCGCAAGCGTTACGAGCGGGTATTGAAGCGCGTCGATCAAATCAAGTCCGAGGATGTCTTCGAAAATCTGATGAACGCCTATGCGCGTACCTTCGATCCGCACTCGAGCTACTTCTCGCCGAACAATTCCGAGGAGTATCGCATTCAGATGAGCCTGAACTACGAGGGCATCGGCGCCTCGCTGCAGCTCGTGGATGACTACGTGACGATCATGAATTTGATTCCGGGTGGTCCCGCGGCGGCAGCCGGTACGCTGCTCGCGAGCGACCGCATCACCGGTGTCTCGCAGAGCCACGATGGCCCGTTTGTCGATGTCATCGGCTGGCGTTTGGATGATGTGGTGCAGTTGATCCGCGGCAAGGCAGGCACGCTCGTGCGCCTGCAGGTGCTGCCGGCCGGAGCCGCGCCCGGCGCCACCGAGAAGAGTCTCGAGTTCATGCGCAACAAAGTGACGCTCGAAGCACAAGCGGCTCACAAGGAAGTGCGCAACATCACCCGCGACGGGCACGCCCTCAAGATCGGTGTCGTGACCGTGCCGGGCTTCTACCAGGACATCGCGGCCCAATCATCGGGCGATGAGAACTATCGCAGCACGACGCGCGATGTGCGGCGTCTGTTAGGCGAGCTCAAAGCCGAACACGTCGACGGCTTGGTCCTCGATTTGCGCAACGACGGCGGCGGCTATCTGCCCGAGGCGACTGCGCTGACGGGTCTTTTCATCAAACACGGCCCGGTCGTGCAGCTGCGCGATACCACCGGACGCCTGGAAGTCCTCGATGATCCGGAGCCTGCGAGCGACTACGACGGCCCGCTTGCGGTGCTGGTCGACCGTTTCAGCGCCTCGGCGTCGGAGATCTTTGCCGCGGCGATTCAGGACTATCATCGCGGCATCATTCTCGGCCAGCGCACCTTCGGCAAAGGCACCGTGCAGAATCTCGTGCCGCTTGATCGTTTCTCGGCGCGCCCCGTCAATGGCCAGCTCACCGTCACGATCGGCAAGTTCTATCGCATCACCGGCGAGAGCACGCAGCATCGCGGCGTCGAGCCGGATGTCGAACTGCCATCGCCGATCGACATGAAGGAAGTCGGTGAAAGCGCGCTCGACTCCGCATTGCCTTGGGATCGCATCGCAGGCGTACCGTTTCATGCCGCAGGCCAACCGAACGCGCCTATTCCGGAGCTCGTCAGCGACGAGGATAGCCGCGCGCAGCATGACCCGGACTACCGCTGGCTGGTCGCCGACATCGCCGCCATCGACACCATTCGCGACCAGCACACGGTGTCGCTCAACTTGAATACGCGTCGCCAAGAGCGCGTGCGCGAAGATCATGATCGCCTGCAGCGCGAGAACGACCGCCGCAGTGCCAAGGGTCAGCCGCCGATCAAATCCATCGAGGAACTCGACAAAGCTGACCTGCCGGACGTGGTGCTTGCGCAGGCGGCGGAGATCATGGCGGATATGGTGAGCGGCGCACGCCCGAACCCGGCGCCGGTTGGCCGTGAGACGGCGCGCCGAAGCTAGCGCAGTAGAACTCTGAACAGATCCCAGGTGTCCTCGCCGAGGACATTTGGCAGTTTCGCCGCCCCGGCGGCAGGCTTTACGAGTACATCGCTTTCGGCACCGGTGATCGACTCAGGCGTCGGCACTGTATCGCTCGTGTTGCGATAGCGCACGATTTTTTTCAAGCGCTCGCCGCGAGCGTTCACTTCCTGCGCGATGTTGTTGCGCACCGAGATGGTTTGGCTTGCGCGCTCAATGTCCGTCATCAGCGCTTCGCATTCGGCGCGCGTGCCGTATTCGTCGGTGATTTCCCGATGCGCGGTTGCCTCGCGCGCGCGCGCCACGAGCGATGTCTTGCTCGCGCGCAGACACAGCACCTCCGCATAAGCGATCGCCGTCAGGTTGATGACGCGCCGCGCCTCCACCGACAATCCCGGAAATTCCGGCTGCGGTTCCTGTTCAAGCTCGGTCGCAACCACGCGTGCAGCGTCCATTGCAATGTCAGCTTTGCGGGCTGCAGCGCGCGCCGCATCGCGCGCGTGACCAACGCTGCGGCGCTTGAAGTAATGCCAAAATTGAGTGAGCCGCGCATAGGCTGCGTTCAAGTCGGCGACGTGTCCGCGCGCGAGCGCCGCACTCGTCTGCGCCGCATTCAGACGCGTCTCGATTTCCTGGCGGCGCGCGAACTGCTGCCGATTGTGTTCGGCCAGATGCGCGCGCCGTTCGCGCTCTTCGAGCTGGCGGGCGAGCTCCCCTACATACTGCTCAATGAGCTCGCGGCCGAGTTGCCAAAAGCGGCGCAACTGATAGAACACCAGCGCCGGAAAGCCGCTCTCCGACATGCCGAGCCGGGTCTCGAGTACGCCCAGCATCTCCTGAGTGCGCAGCGTCGCGCCTTCCTGCTGTTTGATCCGGTCTTTGAGACGATAGATCTCGTCCTGCAGCGCCGCGTAGGATTTTTTGAGTTCAGCGCGATTGCGAAACAACGCAAGCACGCGCCCATCCTCCGGGTCCTCGGAGTCGAGCCGCACGTTGAGCTTCAATCGCCCAAGCTGTCGCAATGCCTTCATGAAAAATGCGGTGGCCACCGCGTGCAAGCCTCACGTGGGCGGAACGATCCCCGCGCCCGCGCAGAAGCGGTGGCCGCGCTCCACACAATATTCCAGCCACTTATTTAGCATTAGATTGCGCGCCCAGCGCTGATCCAGTTCACGCTCCGCACGGCTGCGCAGCGCCTTCAAGAGCGGGTGTGGATGAGTGTCCGCCCAGGACTGCGCCTCAACGAGACGCGCGTCATGGTAAATGCGGATGCGCATGTCCGGGTATTCGAGCGGCGCAGACGGATGCGCCAGAAGATACGTCAAAGTGAACGTCGTCGTGTACGGACTGCGTTCGGTAACATTGAGAACGAGATCACAGTCCGCGGCGAGACTTGAGCGATAGCGGCCCGCAAGGGCAGCAATGTTGCCGGCGAGCCAACCCAAACGAATATAGTTGCTCTCGTACAGTCCCATCAACGCAACGAAGCTGCGCGGGCGCGCGCGCCAGGAAACGAGGGTGAGCGTGTCGTCGAACATGCACCCGACTATATCGTAGCGGGCAGTCGGCGCAAGCCTCAAAAACGGGGATTTTTCGCAGTTCGATATTTAAGGTCGCAGACGCCGCTCGATGCCGGTATTATTGAGAATACGACTGGCAAGCTCCTCGATCGAGCACTCCGTGGTATCAAGCGACGGAATCGCATAACGCGCAAATAGAGCCTCGGCTGCGCGTATTTCATATTGGACTTGCTGCCGCGATGCATAGCGGCTATCCGGGCGGCGCTCACCGCGTATCTGTTGCAGGCGCTCTGCCTTGATGGTCAGCGCGTACAGTTTCTGCCGGTAGGCATTGACACGCGGTGGCAATGTGCCCGCCTCCAAATCATCCTCGGTAAGCGGATAATTTGCAGCGTAGATGCCATATTGCAAAGCCATGTACAGTCCCGTCGGGGTTTTACCGGAGCGCGACACGCCAAGCAAAATTACGTCAGCGCGCGCATAATCGGCACCGTTGCCATCATCATGCGCGAGTGCGAAGTTGGTGGCGTTGATGCGCGTGGTGTAGGTCGCAAGATCAGCCATGCCGTGGGCGCGACCGGCACGGTGTGTTGAGCGCGTGGCAAGTTCGTCTTCGAGCGGGCCCACGAACGCTGCGAAGAAGTCCAGAAACAGCGCGCGACTGCGCAGCACGATGTCGCGCAGATCATCCTGCACCAGCGTGCTGAAAACGATGGGGCGCGGGCCCTCCTCGGCGGCGCGATTGATGCGGCGGACCGCATCCTCCGCCTTGTCAACGCTCGAGACAAATGGCAAAGTCACCTCCCTAAATTCCTGGCCCTCGAACTGCGTCAAGAGACTGTGGCCCATCGTCTCTGCGGTAACTCCCGTCTGGTCCGATACGAAGAACACCGTTCGGCGGCTCATGATTTTCGAGTCCTAATGAAGGCGCGTGAAAGCGCGATATTCGAGGAAGCTAATTGAACGCCTACGTCGTTCCCTTCGAAGAGTTGACGATGCGCGACGTCGAGACGGTCGGCGGCAAAAATGCGTCCCTCGGGGAGATGATAGGCCAACTCGCAAGACTTGGTGTACACGTGCCGGGCGGCTTTGCCACCACCGCGCACGCCTTTCGCGACTTTCTCGCGCAGGGCGGCCTGGCGGCGCGCATCAGCAAAGACTTGGCGCAGCTTGACGTCGCCGACGTCACCGAGCTTGCCGTAACCGGCACGCAAATCAGAAACGCGATCATGGCAACGCCGTTCCCGCCGGCGCTCGAGCAGGCGGTGGTGAGCGCGTTCGAGCGCATGAGTAACGGGCGCGAGATTGCGGTCGCGGTGCGCTCCTCGGCGACCGCCGAGGATCTGCCGGAGGCCTCGTTCGCCGGCCAGCAGGAAACCTTTCTGAACGTGCGCGGCGCAGCCGATGTGCTCGCGACCATGCACAAGGTGTTTGCCTCGCTCTTCAATGATCGCGCCATTGCCTATCGCGTGCATCAGGGCTTTGATCACGCGGCGGTTGCGCTTTCGGCGGGCGTGCAGCACATGGTGCGCAGCGATCTGGGTGCCGCTGGTGTCATGTTCACGCTCGATACGGACTCGGGCTTTCGCGACGCGGTCTTCATCACCGCATCGTACGGCCTGGGCGAGACCGTCGTGCAAGGCGCGGTAAACCCGGACGAATTCTACGTCTACAAGCCCGCGCTGCGCGCCGGCAAGCACGCCATCATCCGCAAAAATTTGGGCGGCAAGGCCGTGAAGATGATCTATGCACAAACTGGTGCCGAGCGTGTGGCGACGGTCGCAGTGCCTGCCGAGGATCGCGCGCGCTTCTCGCTCGCCGATGCGGACATTGTTGCACTCGCACGCCAGGCGCTCATCATTGAGGAACACTACGGCCGGCCCATGGACATCGAATGGGGTAAGGACGGCGCAAGCGGCGAGCTCTTCATTCTGCAGGCGCGGCCGGAAACCGTGCAGAGCCGCAGCGGCCGCACGATTCAGCGCTTCTCGTTGAAGCGCCGCTCGACGATTCTCGCAACCGGCCGCAGCATCGGCCAGCGAATCGGCGCAGGCCCTGCGCGGATCGTGCGTACGCCGGCGGAGATGGCGCGCGTGCAGACCGGCGATGTGCTGGTCGCCGACATGACCGATCCTGACTGGGAGCCGGTCATGAAGCGGGCATCCGCGATCGTCACCAATCGCGGCGGGCGTACCTGCCATGCGGCGATCATCGCGCGCGAGCTTGGGGTTGCGGCAGTGGTGGGCTGTGGCGATGCGACCGAGCGCATCCGTGAGGCCCAGGAAGTCACGGTCTCGTGTGCCGAGGGTGAGACGGGCTACGTTTACGAGGGCTTGCTTGATTTCGAGCGCAAGCAGATTGAGCTCGACTCGCTGCCTAAGATTCCCGTCAAGATCATGATGAACGTCGGCAATCCGGATCGTGCCTTTGACTTCGCGGGCATTCCGCACCGCGGCGTCGGACTTGCGCGCCTGGAATTCATCATCAATCGCATGATCGGCGTACATCCGCGGGCGCTGCTCGAATTCGATCGCCTCGACGGCGACTTGCAGGAACAGATTCGCGTGCAGATGGCGGGCTATTCCGATCCGGTCGGCTTCTATGTTGAGAAGCTCGCCGAGGGCATCGCGCAGATCGCCGCCGCGTTTGCGCCGGAGCCGGTAATCGTGCGTCTCTCCGACTTCAAATCGAACGAATATGCCAATCTGATCGGCGGCCGCGCCTATGAGCCGGCGGAAGAAAATCCCATGCTCGGCTTTCGTGGCGCCGTGCGCTACGTCGATGAGCAGTTCCGGCCGTGCTTTGAGCTTGAATGCCGCGCGCTGCTGCGCGTGCGCGAGGATATGGGTTTGACGAATGTGCAGGTCATGGTGCCGTTCGTGCGCACCTTGAAAGAGGCGCGCCAAGTGACGCAGCTCCTGGCGGCGAACGGTTTGAGCCGCGGCGTCAACAGTCTGAAGATCATCATGATGTGCGAGTTGCCGACGAATGCGCTCCTCGCCGAGGAGTACCTGGAATATTTTGACGGCATGTCGATCGGCTCGAACGACATGACACAGCTGACGTTGGGGCTTGATCGCGACTCCGCCATCGTCGCCAAACTCTTCGATGAGCGCGATCCGGCGGTAAAGGTGCTCCTGAAGATGGCGATCGCGAGCTGCAAACGGCTCGGCAAGTATGTCGGCATCTGCGGTCAGGGGCCGTCCGACCACCCCGAGCTTGCGCGCTGGCTCGTCGAGCAGGGCATCGACAGTTTGTCGCTGAATCCGGACTCGGTCATTGAAACCTGGATGTTCCTCGCAACTCCCGCGAACACCCCGCCGCACCTACCGGATCAGCCACCGCCGCTGTAAGCGGCCGCAAACAGTTTTGCCCGGTAGTATTTGAGTTCGCGGATCGATTCGTGGATATCCGCTTGCGCAAGGTGCGCGCCCACCTTTACAAATCCCTCGACGATCCCAGGCGCCCAGCGGCGCGCGAGCTCCTTCAAAGTGCTGACATCGAGATTGCGATAGTGAAAGAAGCGCTCCAGCGCCGGCATCTCGCGCGCGAGGAAGCGCCGATCCTGGCAGATGCTGTTGCCGCACATCGGTGAGGCACCCGCCGCCACCCATGGCGCGAGAAACGCAAGCGTGCGCGCCTCGGCGAGCGCTGCGGATATTGAGCTTGCGCGCACCCGCTCGATGAGCCCGGAAACGCGGTGCTGCTTCTGGTTCCAATCGTCCATGCCGGCGAGCACGCTGTCGCCTTGATGCAGCGCCATGACCGGTCCGTCGGCGAGAATGTTCAATTCCTTGTCGGTCACCGTGGTTGCGATCTCAATAATGGAGTCGCTATCGGTCTTAAGTCCCGTCATCTCAAGATCGATCCAGACGAGGTTATTGGCGTTTGACATGGGTGCCTCCGCCGTCACGCCAGTGCCCGCCGTCCGGACAGCGCGTGCGCCAGCGTGCCGCCGTCGACGTATTCGAGTTCACCGCCCATCGGCACGCCGTGCGCGATGCGGCTCGCGCGCACGCCGAGGCGGCTCGCAATCTCGCTCAGGAAATGCGCAGTCGCCTCGCCTTCGACGGTCGGGTTGGTGGCAAGAATAAGCTCGCGTACCGTCCCTTCAGCGAGAATCGCGGTGAGCTCGCGCACCCCAAGCTCATCGGGCCCAATTCGGTCAAGCGGCGAGAGGTGCCCCATCAGCACGAAGTAGCGGCCGCGAAAGCTTCCCGACTGCTCGACCGCCACGACATCGGAGGGCGACTCGACGACACACAAGAGACTCGGATCGCGCTCGCTCGAGGAGCAGATCGCGCACTGCGCCTCTTCCGTCAACATGCGGCAGCGTGCGCAGCGCACGACGCTCGCAAGGCCCTCAGTGAGAGCCCCTGCGAGCGCCGCAGCGCCACTCCTGCCATCCTGCAAGAGATAGAACGCCATGCGCTGCGCGCTCTTGGGTCCCACCCCCGGCAGTACGCGCAGCGAGTCAATGAGACGGGTGAGCTTGGGCGAATGCTTCATGTCAGAACGGCAGCTTCATTCCCGGCGGCAGCTGCATGCCAGCCATGGCGCCTGCCATCTTCTCCTGGGTTGCGGCCTCGACGCGGTGCACGGCGTCGTTGACCGCAGCGGCAATGAGATCCTCGAGTAGTTCGCGGTCATCCGCGGCGACCGCCGGTTCGATCTGCACGCGTTTGACTTCGTGTCGGCCAGTCATCGTGACCTTTACCATGCCGCCGCCGGACTCGCCGGTCACCTCGATGCTCGCAACCTGCGCCTGCGCTTTCTCGACGTTCTCTTTGATCTGTTGCGCCTGCTTCATGAAATTGCCCATGCCGCCTTTCATATACGCACGCTCCTCGTTGTCATTTGATGGGACGAACCGAATCGGGCAGCAGCGTCGCGCCAAAGCGCTCGCGCAGCGTTTTCACGCCCGGATCGCTCTCAAGGGATGCGCGCGCCGCCTCAAGCTGCGCAAGCGAGGCGCGCTCCTCCTCGCGTGCCGGGGAGACGGCGTCGCTTGCGACGGACTCGAACTCGATACGCACGGGCTCGCCAAAATGGCGCGCCAGCGCCTGCGTCAGCTTCTCAACCTGCCCGGCAGTGCGTATGAAGGGGCGCTCGGGATCAAGCGCCAAGCGCACGA
>DATCBZ010000228.1:0-7230 GCA_036511555.1 Steroidobacteraceae bacterium | reverse complement strand
GCGCGCAAGCCGGGGGAATCCGGCATCGCGCCGAGCGAGTACCAGGCGGTGCGTGCGCGCCTGATCCGCGATCTCGAGGAGTTCAAGGATCCGGAGACGGGCGAGCGCATTATCGCCGAGATCCACAAGCGCGAGGACGTCTTCCCAGGTGCTGCGATGACCGACGCGCCGGATTTGCAGCTCGTGCTGCGCGACTTCGGATTCGTGTCGGTCAAGAACAAGCTACCGGTCGTGCAGAAGCGTGATTATCCCATTGGCACGCACCACCCCGACGGGGTGTTCATCGGCTACGGTCCTGGCATCGAATCCGGGAAGGTTCTGGGACGGCGTCATATCACGGACGTCTCAGCAACGCTGTTGTACAGCCTGGGCCTGCAGGTGCCATCCGATTTTGAAGGCGTCGTGCCGCCTGCCATGTTCACCGTGGGCCACAAGAATGCCCACCCGATCGTCATCGGTGCGCCGACCAACGGTAAGCAGGGCGTGCAGGTCGATGATGCGATGGATGCTGACGAGAAGCAGAAGATCATGGATCAGCTGCAGATGCTCGGGTACATGGAGTAGCCACGTGCCGACCGTCACCATCAACGGCGCACGCATCAACTACGTGCAACTGTGCGAGGGCGATGCGACGGGCCGGGAAGATCTGGTGATGGTGCACGGTCTGGCTACGAACATGGCGTTCTGGTATTTCAAATACGCCTGTGAATTTGCCAAGCAGTTTCGGGTAACGTTGTTTGATCTGCGTGGGCACGGGCGCTCGGAGATGACGCCCACGGGTTATGCGCCGGCAAATTTGGCGCGCGATATGGCCGGTTTGCTCGATCATCTGAGGATCGATAAGGCGCACTTCATCGCGCACAGTTTCGGCGGCGTCGTCACCATGAGCTTCGCGCTCAAGCACATGCACCGGGTTAAAAGCATGGTGCTGGCGGATACGCATATCGCCGCCGTACGGCACGTGCAAACACCGCAGGAGTGGGCCTACGGTCGGAATATCCAGTCGATTCTGGACCGTCACGGTTTTGCCCTCGACACGAGAGACACATTCTTCGGCTACAAGCTGCTGACGCGCGTGGCGCATATGCAGTTGAATGGCGTTGCCGTGCCGAGCGAGCTCATGGATCTCGTCAATCCGGTCATGAATAACGCCAGCGGGCGCACCGCGGCTCAGTGGTTGAAGCTCATGGATACGACGGCCGCGGAGGCCGAGCTCATGGGAGACGATGGCTTGGCGATTGACGCCTTGCGCGCTTTCAAGTTTCCAATCGTTGCGATGTACGGCGAGCGCTCGCCGGCGCGGCTCACCGGCACGGAATTGCTGAAGGTCTGGCCGCATGCCGCGTTTCGCAATATCCGTGACGCCGGACATTTCTTCCCGGCCTCCCGCCCTCAGGAGGTGGTTTTGGGATGCATGCGCTTCTGGCGTGGCGACCTTGCCAATACGCTGCGCCGGCATCGACCCGGTGAAGCTCGGCGCAGCTATTTTCGCAGCGACCGCGTCTTCATGACCACCGGCGGCTGGTATTTCATGACCCGGGAAACCGATCGGGTCGGCCCCTTTCCTGAGTCCGAACAGGCGCGCGCCGCGCTCAATAGTGTCATTGCCCCGCTGCGATGAGCGTGGCCATTAATCGACTGGGAATCAACCCTGGCCTGAGCAAATCCGATTTTAAGCTCATAGCCTACGGCGGCTTCGGCGACGGCCACAACTCCTATACACACTCCATGGCGTGGTTCCAGGGACGCCTGTACGTCACGACGATGCGCAACAATTTTGCGCTGATGCGTTCACGACTATCGATCGGCTTGAGCGTGTGGCCGGTTGAATGTCCTGCCGACCCGTTTGAGCTCGACATGCGCGCGGAGATCTGGGCGTACGATCCGGCGACGGACGTCTGGGACCGGGTGCTGAAGGCACCCATGATCATCGGCAGCCACGGCAAGTCCATTGCGCGCGACATCAGCTATCGCAGTATCGCCGTGTTCAGTCCGAATGCTGCGACCCAGCCTGCACTATTTGTTGGCACCTGGTCACCGGCGCGTGGTCCGGGACCGTTGATTCTGATGAGCACAGATGGCAAGAACTTCGAGCCGACCTGCGAGCCGGGACTTATCGGTCTGCCGGTTACGACGATCCGCTCTTTGATGCCGTTCAAAGGCCGCATGTTCACGACGCCGGCAGGCTCGCGCGGCGGCAATACCAATGTCTCCGGGCATGCCGTCGTCTATGAGAGCCGCGATCCGGCGCGCGGCGGATGGGAGCCGGTAAGCGATTTCGGCTTTGGCGATCTGGAAAACAAGTCGCTGCACGAGATCTGCGGTTTCGGCGATCACCTGTACGTCGGCACACTGAATAACAACGGTTTTCAGATTTGGCGCAGCACTTGCGAGGGCGAGCGACCCTATAAGTGGGAACTCGTCATCGAGCGCGGCGCTTACCGCGGACCGTTGAACCAGATCGCCCTTAGCATGTATCCGTTCCAGGGTGCGCTCTACGTCGGCAGCGGCATCCAGGGCGGCGGTATAGATAAGCCGAACAACATCGGCCCTGCGGCCTCGGAACTCATGCGCATTCATCCGGACAAATCATGGGACTTGCTGGTTGGCGCGGGGCGCGATACCCCGATTGGCCGCAAGGATCCGTTGTCCGGTCGGGGACCTGGGTTCGATAAGCTCTTCAACGGCTACTTCTGGCGCATGGTCGAACATGACGGCTGGCTCTACATGGGCACCTTCGAGTGGAGTTCGGTGCTCGGGTACGTCAAGCAGAGCAGGTTTAGCGGCCCCTTTGGGAAAGTGCTCGGCCGCGTGGGGCCCAAGAACGTGCTCAAGTATCAATCAGGCTTCGATCTGTACCGGAGCAACGACGGCGAGAACTGGGTGCCGGTGACCACCAATGGCATGGGCAATCCCTACAACATGGGCTTGCGCACGCTTGCATCCACGCCGCACGGACTTTTTATAGGGACCGCCAATCCCTGGGGTCCGAAGGTCATGCCATTGGAAGGCGAGAGTTTTGTATTCAATCCGCGCGGCGGATGCGAGGTATTCTTCGCCCCGGCGGCAGCGCGCCGCTGACTAAGCTGCGCTTATGGCTGAGCCGGATTAGCATGCAACTTGCATTACTTCCGGAGCGTTAGTGAGTCCTGCGGAGTATGGAGAACAGTTGATGAGAAGGATATTTTTGAAGAAAATTGCCGGCCTTGCGGCGTTGGGGCTCCCAGTCGCACGCGGGCTTGTGGCTGGGGGGTTGCTCGACATGATGATCGTACAGCGTGCCGCGGCACAGCAGGGCATGGACGATGGCGATGACGGTCGCGCGACCGGTCCATTTGATCTGCCTGCCGGCGCGCGGGTCGAGCGGGATCTGGCCTACGGGTCGGAGGCCGCGCAGCGCCTTGATGTCTATATTCCGGCAAAGGCTGCGGGCGCGCCGGTGATCTTCATGGTGCACGGCGGTGCCTGGCGTCAAGGCAGCAAATCGCTGTGGCGCGTGGTCAAGAACAAAGTCGCCCACTGGGTGGGTAAGGGCTATATTTTTGTGTCGACGAATTATCCCATGCTGCCCGCGGCAGATCCTTTGACGCAGGCCGACAGCGTTGCCAAGGCGCTCGCCTTTGTGCAAAGCAAGCTGCGCTCCTGGGGCGGTGATCCCGCGCGCCTCGTCGTGATGGGGCATTCCTCCGGTGCACACTTAGTGGCGCTGCTCGCCGCCGATCCTTCAATCACGCAGCGAGCCGGGGCCAAGCCGTGGCTCGCAACGGTGTCGCTCGACAGCGCCGCTATGGATGTCGACGCGGTGATGCGCCGCCAGCACTTTCGCTTTTACGATGCGGCGTTCAAATCCGACCCCGCGTATTGGCGCCAAGCCTCGCCCATATATCGTCTGACCGGTAAACCCGTGACTCCCATGCTGATTGTGTGTTCATCGAAGCGCGCGGACTCGTGTCCGCAAGGCAGGGCGCTCGCAGCTAAGGTGACAGGATTTGGCGGACGTGCGGAGGTGTTGCCGGTGCCTCTTACCCATCCGCAGGTCAATGATCTCCTGGGCACACAGGGCGCCTATACCGACGGTGTGGATGCTTTTTTGAATTCGGTCGGAATCAAATAGCGGCCGAGTCCACGTGCGATGATATTCGCATCATTGCACTGCGGGTGCGTCCAAGGTCTCTGCACTGCTGTCGCAGCTTGCCGCGCTGCAGCGGTTCGTTAAAAGCGCGGTATCAACTGAGCGCTTGTTTTCGATATTGCGTACCTGTTTATCTCGATCAAAAGACGCCGACTCACGTACCCACGGTGGGTTGCATACAATGCACAAGTGCAACCCGTTGTTTGCATGAAGCGATGGGTGCGAACTCTCCGCAAACCTCTTTGTCAAGGCGTGCAAAACCTCGCGAAACTCCGTCGGCGGCCGAATTTTGTGGCCGCGAGAATGTCTTAGCCCGGCGTGCATGATCGCCTTGGGCTGTGCTAATACTTCATTATGGTTTCAGGTACTCGTTCGCTGCTGTTGGCCGGCGCGATGGCCATTCTCGGGGCCGTTTGCGCCCATGCAGACCCTGCGCCATTTGACCTCGCAGGCCCGATCCTCGAGGTCAAGGTCACGCGCGGCGCGATGAGCCTGCCGATCTCCGAGGTCCCAAATCTCGCCGTCGGCGATCGCCTCTGGATTCGGGCCGATCTGCCCGAAACACAATCTGCTCACTATCTACTAGTGGCCGCATTTTTGCGCGGCGCGACCAATCCGCCGCCGGAAAACTGGTTTTTTCGGTGCGAGACGTGGCGCGCCAAATGCGCGCGCGACGGGCTGAATGTCACGGTGCCGAAAAATGCGCAGCAGGTACTGCTGTTTTTGGCGCCTGAGACTGGCGGTGATTTTAAAACTTTGATGAGCGCCGTGCGCGGGCGGCCGGGCGCATTCGTACGCGCCTCGCAGGACCTGAACCAAGCTACGCTCGATCGCGCGCGGCTGGAGATCTATCTCGCCGCGATTCGTGCCATCAATAGAGCAGATCCGGCAAAGCTTAAGGATACTGCGCCGCTTCTGGCGCGCAGTCTTGCCATTAAAGTCGATGAGAAGTGTCTGGAGAAGGACCCTGCGCTCTGGGCACCGTGCCTGATGCAGGGCCAGAATTCACTGATTCTGGATGATGGCCATAGCACTTCGATCGTCGAGGCGTTGACCTCGGGGCCGGCAAGCGATCTTGCGATGGAGGCGAGCTTCACGCCGCAGCTGAGCTACGGCTATTACAGTCCATACGTCGCCTCGGTGCTCGATATCGCGCGCATCATGGATTCGTTTCACACAGCGCAGTACCAATACATTCCAGCGCTCGCAGCGCCGCACGCGGAGCAACTCGCCCTGGTATTGAATACGCCACCGTCGTTTCATAATCCGAAGTCAGTGCTCGTCGCCGCTTTGCCGGCGGTCGAAGAGCCGCAGTTGCCGCCGCTGCATGCGGTGAACCCCAAGAATGTTTACTGCGCGAGAAAGAAGCTCTTGGCGTTGCCGGTGGAGGGTGCGCCGCTGGTTTTTTCCACCGGCTATGCGCATGACATGACGCTAACTGTGACAACGAATGACGGCACGCTCATCCGGTTGCCAGCCAAAGCGGCATCGGAGGCAGGCGGCTTTCTAATCGACACTTCCTCCTTAAGCACTGCAAACTTGGGCGATCGTATTCGTGGATCCCTGCATGGCCACTGGGGCTTTGAGGAATACGACGGCCCTGCATTTGATTTGGTTAATGTGCGCGCGCAGAGCTGGGAGCTCGCCCCGAAGGATGCGGCAGCGTTGATCGTGGGCGCTGAGGACAACGTTCACCTTCAGGCTGCAAGCGTCAGCTGCGTCAATAACATCATGCTGATGGATGCGGATGGCAAAGCGCTCAAAGTGGAGTGGAGCGCGGTCAAGCCCAATGAACTCGACGTAAAGTTGCCGCTGCAAACGGCCAAGCCGGGCCCGATTAAGCTTGTCGTCACACAGTACGGTGCCAGCGAATCGCAGGCCGTTGAATTGCAGGCTTTCTCCGAGGCGACGCATTTAGAGCATTTCACAATTCACGCCGGCGATGCCCAGGGCGTCTTGACAGGCAGCCGGCTCGGCGAGGTGGCGAGCCTCACCCTCGCGGGTGTCGTATTTGTGCCCGCATCGATTGCGCCGGTCCAAGGCAACAACTCGGTCGTGCTGCTTGCACAAGACGGAAAAATTGCTGCTTCTTTGAAGGAGTCCCAGGCACTAAGAGCGAAAGTGACGCTGCAAGACGGACGCGTCGTCGAGCTCAACGCGTCGGTCGACGCACCGCGACCCAGCGTCGTGCTGATTGGCAAGAGCATGCAACAATCACCTACGAGCGGCGACAGCAATGTGCAGCTTGCAAACGAGGATGAGTTGCCGGAGGACGCGAAGCTTACATTTTCCGTACGCGCGCTGCTGCCGCGCACATTTGCGCACGATGAGAGGTTCGAGGTGGCAACTGCCGACGAGTCGTTCGCCACGGTTCTTAGTCTTAGCAACGGCGGTATTACATTGCAGAATGCAAATGTCGCTTTGGCGACGCTTGATCCGGCCAAGGCGTTCGGTTCCTCGGCATTCGGGCCGTTACGCTTTCGCGTTGTCGCCAACGGGGTAAGCGGTGAGTGGCAGCCGCTCGCGACCCTCGTCCGATTGCCAAGCCTTAAGGATCTAAAGTGTCCGGCGACCCCCGAGCTTGCGTGCAAGCTGACCGGCTCCAATTTGTATCTGATCGAGTCGGTGTCTGGCGAGGCGCAATTCGGTCACGCCGTGCACGTCCCTGACGGCTTTCCCGGATATACGCTGCCGGTACCCCATCCCGTCAATGGCCAGCTCTACATGAAATTGCGCGACGATCCGTCGGTGATTGACCGGATCACGCTCGGCGCGCAGCAGCTCCCGCCTTCGGCCGATGCAGCGGACCGCGCAGTGGTGCGGCAAGCTGCCACGCATCCCGAATCCTCCGCAGCGGCCGATTCAGCCGCGCAGCCGTCGCCAAATGGCGGCGCAACGCAGAACCCGCCCGCCGAGTCGCTGCCTCTGCAGAACCCGATCGCGCGACCCGTTGAACCTCTGCATACCGAACCGGCACCGCAGCCGATGTAGACCTGCCGCATCGTTGGTGTGTTGCTTGCGGTCCCGACGCCCCATGTTGGGGTCTTTTTCGCCGCGCCTTCTAAGTGCAGAGTCCGCAAACTCACTCTGCGGCGTTT
>DATCBZ010000227.1:0-4371 GCA_036511555.1 Steroidobacteraceae bacterium | reverse complement strand
CCAGACCGCGAAACCGGTCGCTACGAGAACGATGACGTGCGCCGCCAACTGCAGTAAACCGCGCGCGTTGGAACGCCGTGAGAGTCGTTTAAGGATCTCGTGGTCGAGACTGCCAAGCGTCGATGCATCGTTGTGCATCACGGCGCCGCAATTTGAAGCGGCTGGCTCAGCGTTCATGGCGGTTACCTTTTTCAATGCCCGCCCGCCCGTCGTGGGGGTGCCGCGCCGGCTTCCATCAGCAGCCGCGTGAATAGATACAGGCGCGGTGTCACGCTCGCAAGATCGATCCACTCATGATCGGTGTGAAAGTCAGCGCCAACGAAACCCAGACCGTCGAGCGCCGGCGTACCTTCCGCCATCGCAAGCGCCGATTCGGATGCCCCGCCATTGCCGGACAGCTCCACTGTCTTGCCGAGCTCGGCATAGATCGTCTTGGCGCGGGCCGCCAGCTCGTCAATATCGGCGTTTTCCGTGAGCGGTGGGAATGCCGGATCGTGTGACACGACAATGGTCGTATCGGGCACAACGGTCGTTTTAGCACCCGCTTCAACCTTCGCCAGCACCGCAGTGAACTCCTCCGGCCGACGATAGCGTACATTCAGGGTCGCTTCGGCCAAGTCCGGAATAATATTATTGCGCTCGCCGGATTTGAGAATCGTAAGGTTGACGGTCATACCTTCGCCCGCATGCGGAAACGCGCCTTCGAGCGCCGATAACTGATGCACCAATTCCACGGCCGCGTTGCGCCCGTTCTGCGGCGCCATGCCAGCGTGCGCGGCGCGCCCTTTGACTTGAATGTGGATGCTGGCCGAGCCTTTGCGCCACACCGTCAAGGCATCCGGCGGATCGCCTGGCTCCATGTTGAACTCGACATCGTGCTGTTGCGCGAGCGCTTTGATCAGTTTTGTTGAACCGGGCGAGCCGCGCTCTTCGCTGTCATCGAGCAGCAGCGTAATAGTTGCGTAGTTTTTGAAACCGATGTCGTGCAGCACCTTGAGCGCGGTGATCGCAACAACCACTCCGCCCTTCTCATCGCCAACGCCCGGACCGTGTGCCCGGTCGGCATCCATGCTAAAGCGGCGCCCCGCGACCGTGCCAGTGCCAAACACGGTGTCGATATGAGCGATGATGAGGATCTTGCCTTGGCCCGATCCGTGCAAAACCGCCACGAGGTTCTCAGGTAAGCCCGCCGCTTCAGCGGCTTCAGTATGAAGGTGTGCGCCGAGCGCCAGCAGGCGTCGCGCAAGCACGGCTTCGACCTTCGCTCCGCCTTCCACATCCCCGGTGCCTGAGTCGATGTCAACGATTTCCTTGAGAAGATCAAGCGCACCGGCGCGGCTCGCCTGCACGGCTTGCTCAAGCTGTGCATGGCTTTGGCTCGCCGCCAAAGAATTCTGGACAAGCCCCAGTGCCAAGATACCAACAACGGCGAGACCTCTTCCAATCACAATCATGCCTCCTCAAATCCACCGAACGTTATCACGAGCGCGTCGTAGCCGCTGTAACCCGCCCTCTTTTCGGGTCGCGAGCCGCGGCTTGAAGATAACGGTCCACGTCATCCTGCCGCGCGGACGGTGCACAGGCCACCGACACATCTTAATAGTGACCTATCGCGAGCACGCCCGGCCACAATAGACGCGCCTTGAAAATCCCATTAACATCGCGCCGCTCGGTATTCGATATAAAAACAGGAAGAGTCGAAACCTATGATAAAGCGCCTCACCGCGGAATTTATCGGTACCCTTTGACTCGTGCTCGGCGGATGCGGCAGTGCAGTACTCGCCGCGGCGTTTCCGGGGCTCGGCATCGGCTTTGTCGGTGTCGCGCTGGCTTTTGGCCTGACTGTGCTGACGATGGCCTATGCCATTGGCCACGTTTCGGGCTGTCACCTCAATCCTGCGGTCTCGGTCGGCTTGTTTGTCGGCGGCCGCTTTCCGGCCAAGGACCTGCTGCCGTACAGCATTGTGCAGGTGTTGGGTGCCATCGCCGGGGCGGCAATCCTTTACGTGATTGCAAGCGGACACGCCGGCTTCGATGTCGCAGCCGGCTTTGCATCGAACGACTACGGCGAGCATTCGCCCGGTGGTTACAGTTTGGCAGCCTGCCTGACATCCGCGATCGTCATGACTTTCGGCTTTTTGTTTGTGATCCTCGGCTCAACGCATGGGAATGCGCCGAAAGGCTTTGCACCAATCGCAATCGGTCTGTGCCTGACCCTCATTCATCTCATCAGCATCCCCGTAACGAATACGTCAGTAAACCCGGCTCGCAGCACCGGCCCTGCGCTATTTGTCGGCGGCTGGGCCGTTTCGCAACTGTGGCTGTTCTGGCTCGCGCCCATTGTCGGCGCGGCGCTTGCCGGTGTAGTTTATCGCTGCGGATCTGCGCAAATCCGTAAATTGAGGCGTTTGCAATTGTGGCGCAACCGCGGCCCGGCCATGACGCCATGTGTGATTCGTGTGCACGCGGTATAGAGCCCCGCCTCTGAGTTGGCTGCAACAACGACTGCGCAGATCAAATGCAGCTTCCATGTCGTAGCGGCACGGCACGCAATCCTGCCGGGCGTTGATTCCAAACTGCTGTTGCGGCGCGCTCAACCGGTCTTAACTACCTCATATCCATACGGCAGTGCGGCATCGATGAGCCACTCCCAAATTGAGAGCGCGAAGGTTCGCATCGCATACAGCTCGTACCTACTCTCGCCACTGCGGTGCAAAAGCACGGGCGTGTGGTGCAAATTCGTGAGGGCGAAGCTATTGGTGCGAAAGCTCTCCAGGTGCAAATCCAGCGCCATCCCCTGCGCCAACAATTCCCGCGCCCTCGAGCCTTCGATAAAAATACAGGTCCGACTGTGAGAGAGCGGTGTGACCGCACCGGTATCGGTGGTGATGGCGGCTCGCAAAGGTCGCGCCAAGTCCTCATTGCCGCGGCTGATGATCCAGAACTGCATCGGTCCTGTTTTCATCAGGCAGCGCTCGCCGGCGACGACCGCCTCACCCACGCGCGCCGGTAAATCGGCGCTGAGCAACGGCCGCACCGCCTCTTCCAAGGCGTCAAGACTCTGTGCGAATGCCGCAATCTGCACCAATTCCCAATCGCGAGCCTCACCGAGCCGCAGTTGACGCAGACCGCTTGCTCCATCATGGCCGCCCAATTGCAGCGCGCCGGTGAGGGCCGATTGTCGTTCAAACACGCAAACGCTCCCCGCTCGGATCAATGAACATCGGTGAAACGATGCGCGCCCGCACATACTCACCCTTTAGTGGAAAGGCGCACACGATGTCCTCCCCTAAATGTTTAAGACCGCCTTGGTAGAGACCTAATGCAATGAAGTTCTTAAGCTCGGTGGACCATGTGACGGAGGTGATGTAGCCGCGGCCATGACCTGCCACTTTGTCGGCGGCCGCGAACAAAATGGCGCCGCCACGCAAGGCTTTGCCAGCCTCGAGAGATTCAATCCCCACAAGACTCCAGCGCTGCGGCGCCTGCAGTCCCGGCCGTTGGCGCAGCTCGCGTCCTACGAACGCCTTGTCCTTGCTCGCCATCTTGCCGAGCCCCAAATCATCCAGAGTATTGCGGTGATCAAGCTCAAGACCAGCGACGTGTCCCTTTTCAATGCGCAACGCCGCTAACGCCTCGAGGCCATAAGGCTGCATACCAAGCGGCGCAGCGCGTGCGAGGATGTGCTCCCACACGGCGATACCGTGATCGGCGGGCACATAGATCTCAAAGGCGAGCTCGCCGGAGAAGCTCAGGCGAATCACGCGCCATGGCACCCCGGCCACTTGCAGTTCCAGACATCCCATGTGCGGCAGCCGTGCATCAGACAAATCTTCACCGGGCAACGCCAGTTCAAGCGCTGCTCGAGCCTTGGGGCCAGCCACGGCCATCGCCGCCCACTCGTCCGTGATAGAAGTCACATGCACTTTCAAATCGATCCACGCCGTCTGCAATAAAAACTCGAGCCATGACATGACCTCGCCAGCGTTCGCGGTAGTGGTGGTCATGAAATAGCGTGTCTCGGAGAGCCGCGTCGTGGTGCCGTCATCCAGCACCGCACCGTCATCCGTCAGCATCACGCCGTAGCGAGCCTTGCCGACCGGCAGCTTTGCGAAACCGTTTACGTAGATTCGATTCAAGAATTCCCCAGCATCCGGTCCCTGCACGTCAATCTTGCCCAGAGTGGACACGTCAGAGATGCCTACAAGAGTTCGGACCCGACGCATCTCTTCAATGTATGCGCTCTGACAGGCGCTGCCCGCCCAGTTGTACCACCAAGCGCGCGCCCAAGACCCCGCGTCAATAAAGTTCGCGCCGTGGGTGGCGTGCCAACCATGCAGCGGCGAGCGGCGTGTGGGTCGAAAGTGCTCC
>DATCBZ010000226.1:0-6174 GCA_036511555.1 Steroidobacteraceae bacterium | reverse complement strand
TCGGGATCTTGCTGATATCGCAGCTGAACGGCGTTTCATCGCGTGTAACCACGACGTTGCCCTTGCGGCCCTTGACGGTGACGGCCGTCAATTCGGCGGCAAAATGTTCCGCTTCGATCGCCGCATGTGAGCGGCGCACCGATTCAGTCGCAAAGGCGTCCTGGTCGTCGCGACCGAATTGGTAGCGACTTGCGGTGCGTTCGGCGAATACGCCCATGAGGTTTCCGTCGAATGGGCTTTGCAAGCCATCGAGAAACATGTGGTCGAATATTTCGCCGTGTCCCATGCGATAGCCGCCGCGCGCCTTGGGCAGCAGGTACGGCGCATTCGTCATGGACTCAAGGCCCCCAGCAACGAGAATGTCGACATCGCCGGTGCGGATCTGATCGGCGCCCAGCATGATTGCTTTCAGTCCCGAGCCGCACATTTTGTTAACTGTGGTTGCCGGTGTGCCGCTCGGAATGCCGGCGCCAAGGGCCGCCTGGCGGGCCGGCGCCTGACCGAGCCCGGCCGGCAATACGCAGCCCATGATGACTTCCTGGACTTCCGCAGCGGCTACGCCTGCCGCATCGAGTGCACCGCGGATGGCGGCAGCCCCCAACTGCGGCGCACTCACGGGCGCCAAAACTCCTTGGAACGCGCCAATCGGCGTACGCTTGGCTGCAACAATGACCGCATGTTCGGACATGATCCACCGCGTGAGGAGTAAAGGGCTGGAAAGGCGCCTCGTGCGCTAATATAACACCCAGGTTTCCTTGCGCTCGACCCCTTTAACATGAGCATCCCGGCATTAGAGATTGCACGCGAACCCGGTCGCAAGAGCGGGCCGCTGCGCTTTGTTTCTGCCGCCTCTCTTTTCGACGGGCACGACGCGGCGATCAATATGATTCGTCGTCTGCTGCAGGCGCAGGGAGCCGAGGTCGTGCACCTCGGACACAACCGCAGCGTTGTGGACATTGTGCGCGCCGCGATCGAGGAGGACGCCGACGGAATCGCGGTGAGTTCCTATCAGGGCGGCCATGATGAATATTTTCGCTACATGGTGGACATGCTGCGTGAGCGCGGCTACGAACACATCCGCGTGATGGTCGGTGGCGGCGGCACCATCTCACCGCAGGAGATCGCCGCACTCGAGCAGCACGGCGTAGAGAAGATCTACACGCCGGAGGACGGACGTCGCCTGGGGCTCGTCGGCATGATCGAGGATGTCATGCGGCGTGTGCGCGCGGCCGGGCAGCCAGCCTATGAATTTAGGCCGCTTAATGCTCACGACCACGGGCACCTCGCGCGCACTATCTCGGTCCTGGAAGGTGGCGGCGACGAACCGGCGCGTGAGGCGATTCGGCGCGCGCTCGCGCGCTTGAAGACCAGGGCACCGGTGATCGGTATCACCGGCACGGGCGGGGCGGGCAAATCGAGCCTCACGGACGAGCTCCTCAGCCGCTTCGTGCGTAGTTTCCCCGACCGTCAAATCGCAGTTGTTGCAATGGACCCGACGCGGCAGCGCTCCGGCGGCGCGCTGCTCGGGGATCGCATTCGCATGAATAGCCTTGCGGCGCAGAGCATCTTCATGCGTTCGCTTGCGACCCGACGACAGCATCTTGCAACTAGCGCCGTCCTTAAAGATGTGGTCGATCTCTATCAGGTTGCGGGCTTTGATCTCATCATTATTGAGACGGCCGGTATCGGCCAGTCCGACACTGAAATCGTCGAGCTTGCGGATCTGTCGGTGTACGTCATGACGGCGGAATACGGTGCCGCGAGTCAGCTGGAAAAGATCGACATGCTCGACTTCGCCGACTTCGTCGTTCTCAACAAGAGCGAGAAGCGCGGCGCCGAGGATGCGTTGCGCGATGTGCGTAAGCAGTGGCGGCGCAACCATCCGCAGCGCATGACGCTCAAGGACAGCGAATTACCCGTCTACCCGACGATTGCGAGTCGCTTCAATGATTCGGGCGTCAATCGCCTGTTTGCCGTCATCACCGCTGCGTTGAGCACGCGACAAATCGGCGCCGCAAGCTGGCAACTGAACGCCTCGGGCATTCTTGAGGCGCCCACTCCACCGGCGCTCATTCCCCCGGCGCGCACCCGCTATTTGGCTGAGATCGCCGCGGACGCTCGTGCATCAGCGGCGCAGGTCGAGGAGCAAGCCGTAGCGGCAAGCCGTGCCTATGGTTTGTACCAGTCGCTCACAAGCTTGCAGGATGCGGCACTACCGGAACGTTTTGCGCGCATAAGCGCCGCAGCCCTGCTCGATGCGGCGGTGGATGCGACTCATCGCCGGCTGCGCGCGGCCTACAACGCTGCGCTCGATGCGGTCGGCGCAGCGGGCGTTGCCGATCTTGCTGCGTGGCCGGCGCGCGTGACGGCGGCGACGGCGCCTAACTATACCTATCCGGTGCGCGGCCGCGATGTCACCGGCGAGAACTACTCCGAGAGCCTAAGTCGCCTGCCGCTGCCGAAGATTTCGGTCCCAAAATTCAGCGACTGGGGCGAGATTTTGCGGTTCATCCGCAACGAGAACCTGCCCGGCGGCTACCCCTATACCGAAGGCGTATATCCGTACCGGCGCGAGGAGGAGGATCCGACGCGGATGTTCGCAGGGGAAGGGGCTCCGGAGCGCACCAACCGGCGCTTCCACTATCTGGCCGGCGGCCACGGTGCGGCGCGCCTCTCGACCGCGTTCGATTCCACGACCCTCTATGGCGAGGATCCGGATACCCGACCCGATATCTACGGACGCACCGGCAATTCGGGTGTGTCGATCGCAACGCTCGATGACCTGAAGAAGCTGTATTCAGGATTCGACCTGTGCGCTCCCACCACCTCGGTATCGATGACGATCAATGGGCCTGCACCGATGCTGCTCGCGATGTTCATGAATACCGCTGTCGATCAGCGCATCGAACGCTATTTGAAGGCAAGCGGCGAGTGGCCACAGGCTGAGAAGACCATTGCCGCGGTCCACCTTCGTGCGGCCGAGCGGGGTCTGGCGGTGCCGCATTACAAAGGGGAGTTGCCACCACAGCATGACGGCAGCGGACTTGCACTCCTTGGCGTGACGGGCGACGTATTGGTAGCGCCCGCCGTGTACGAGCGCATCAAAAGCGAAGCACTCGCGGCGGTGCGCGGCACGGTGCAGGCGGATATCTTGAAGGAGGACCAGGCGCAGAACACCTGCATATTCTCGACCGAGTTTGCGCTGCGCATGATGGGGGACGTGCAGGCGTATTTCATTGACGAGCGCGTGCGCAATTTCTATTCCGTGTCGATCTCCGGCTACCACATTGCCGAGGCGGGTGCGAATCCGGTGACGCAACTTGCGTTCACGCTTGCGAATGGTTTCACCATCGTCGAGTACTACCTCGCGCGCGGCATGAAGATCGATGAATTCGCGCCTAACCTGTCGTTCTTCTTCTCAAACGGCATGGATCCCGAATACGCTGTGATTGGGCGGGTAGCGCGGCGTATCTGGGCGCGGGCGATGCAAGGTCGCTACGGCGCCGGGCCGCGCAGTCAAATGTTGAAGTACCACATTCAGACCTCAGGACGCAGCCTGCACGCGCGTGAAATCGATTTCAACGACATTCGCACGACACTGCAGGCGCTGTATGCTCTATTTGACAACTGTAACAGTCTGCACACCAATGCCTACGATGAAGCCCTGACCACTCCGACGGAGGAAAGCGTGCGCCGAGCGGTTGCAATTCAGCTCATCATCAACCGCGAGCTGGGTCTCAATAAAAATCAAAACCCGTGGGCGGGATCGTTCGCGATTGAATACCTTACTGACCTCGTCGAGGAGGCGGTGTACAGGGAATTTGAAGCCATCTCGGAGCGCGGTGGCGTATTGGGCGCGATGGAGACCATGTATCAGCGCACCAAGATTCAGGAGGAATCGATGTACTACGAAACGCGCAAGCACGACGGCAGCCTACCGATAGTCGGCGTGAATACCTATCTC
This sequence comes from Steroidobacteraceae bacterium, assembly GCA_036511555.1. Lineage (GTDB taxonomy): Bacteria > Pseudomonadota > Gammaproteobacteria > Steroidobacterales > Steroidobacteraceae > PALSA-1196. Next base: position 2,210 of record DATCBZ010000226.1, on the reverse strand, counting down.
GCCCCGGAAGGTGCGCAAGAGGTGCGGCAGGCAGCCCCGCTCATCCGTTCAACGGAAGAGGAGAAGCACGATCAAGTTGCGGCCGTGCGCGCCTTCCAGGCGCGCAATGCCGAGAGTTCTCCGGCGGCGCTCGCACGCCTGCAGCGGGCCGCCGCGGCCGGCGGCAATGTTTTCGCCGCGCTTATGGAGGCGGTGAAGGTGTGCTCGCTCGGGCAGATCTCACACGCGCTCTACGACGTCGGTGGCCAGTATCGGCGCAACATGTAGGAGCTAAGCGGCGGCGAGATCCGGTTCCTGCAGACGGGCTAAAATTGCCGTGCGTGCGCGCTCCCGCAACTCGTTTGCCGCGCCGTCGGCGGACTCCGCGGTTGCCGTGAGCGGTGCTAGGAACTCGACCTCAATCGGCGAGCGTCGCGGTAACAACGCATACAGCGGCAGCACTTCGCGGGTACCGCGCACGACCGCGGGTACGATCGGACAACCCGCGCGCGCCGCCGTCGTAAAGGCACCAGCGTGAAACTTCATCAGCCCCGGCTCGAGCCCGAAGGTGCCCTCGGGAAAAAATACGAGTGAGCTGCCGTTGATTGCCGTGCGCAGCAAGCGTCGGGCGTCGTTGGCGCCGCGCTGCCGATTTGAACGTTCGACGAACAGCGACCCGAGCCTGCGCAGCAGAAGCCCGGCGAGCGGCACGCGCGCCATCTCGCGCTTGATCACGAACCCGAAACGCGGTGGCAGCACTGCGGTGAACACCACGCCGTCGAGGTAACTTGCATGATTAGCGACTATTACGCACTGTCCCTGCGGAATTCGCTCCGCGCACTTCACCGTGATCTGCAGACCCGCAAGCTTGAACAGTGCGCGCGATGTAGCCCGTGCGGCGGCGCGGCGGCGCTCGACCCCGGGTAACATGGCGCTGCACAAAGCGGTCAGCGCCAAGAACAAAAACAGCAGCCAGGTGTACACACCATAAACGACCCGCCGGAGGGCCCGTGCCGCGGCGTGCCGGGGTGCGTTTTTGAGCGCCGTACTCATGCTTCTATATCGGATAAGGAGGGCTTCACGCGGTGTGAACTGGTTCTCGTTATGTTAATGCTTGCACGTAGTTGTGATGATCGTCACTCCGAATAGGCTCGAGCAATCACCATACTGTGTTCGGCCCACCTCGGAGATTTGAGGCCTTGTCGAAGTTCGCCGCAGCAATTGCTACTACCGCCAGGTCTGCCGAATCGGCCGACCCGGCAGTGTCGCGCTTTCTTGATGCCGTATGGATGGAAAGAGGCCTTTCCGCCAACACGCTCGCAGCTTACCGCGCCGATCTGACCTCGCTTGCGCGTTGGCTCGCCGAACGCGACATATCCATCATGAACACCTCACGTGCAGACCTCCTAGGCTTCATCGCCTGGCGGGTGCATACCGGTGCACGGCCGCGCTCCACCGCGCGCCAGCTTTCCAGCTTCAGACGTTTTTTCCGCTACTTCATGCGCGAAGGCGTCGTGCGCGAGGATCCCACCGCGCAGATCGCCATGCCGAAGATCGGCCGCTCACTACCGAAATCGGTCACCGAAGAGGAGGTCGAGGCGCTACTGGGCGCACCGACGGTCAGCGATCCGCTCGGCAACCGCGATCGCACAATGCTCGAAGTGCTGTATGCGACCGGGCTGCGCGTCTCGGAGCTAGTGAATCTGCGCACCTCGCACGTGAATCTCAATCAAGGCGTGGTGCGAATCCTTGGCAAGGGCAACCGCGAACGGCTGATTCCGCTGGGTGGCGAGTCGGTACGCTGGCTTACGGACTTTGCGAAGGGGCCGCGTGGCGAGATTCTGCTCGAGCGCCAGACGGATTATCTATTTCCAACGCGGCGCGGCGATCGCATGACGCGCCAAGCTTTCTGGCACATCATCAAGCGTTACGCCCGCAAAGCGCAGATCGCGAAGGATCTCTCACCGCACAGCCTGCGGCATGCCTTCGCAACCCATCTTCTGAACCACGGCGCCGACTTACGCGTGGTACAGATGCTGCTCGGCCATAGTGATCTGTCGACGACGCAGATTTACACCCACGTCGCCCGCGAGCGCATGAAGGAAATGCATGCGCTGCACCATCCGCGCGGCTAACGGGCCGGGTTCTAGCGCCTTCTGCTAGTATTGTCGGGCTCTCGAGCCCGGCAGGAAACCTTCGCAAGGCGAGCCGGTCCAATCGGCACGGTCCTT
>DATCBZ010000225.1:0-7867 GCA_036511555.1 Steroidobacteraceae bacterium | reverse complement strand
GCGCAGGACGCCTCGGTCTGGCAGTCGCTTGCCAAGCTCGGCGTGCAACTGATCGTCGATGAAGTCGGTCGGCAGATGTCATCGCTTGAGCTGCTGGCGCGAGCTCCGCTCTCCGGCCTGCAACTTGATCGCTCCTGGGTGACTGCGCTGGCATACGACGCGGTGTCGCTGAAAGTTTGCCGCGCTGCGATCGGTGTCGCGAGGGCCCTTAACCTTACGGCCATTGGAACGGGTGTCGATGATGCGCGGCAACGAGACTTATTGCTGGATCTGGGATGCCACGAGGGCCTGGGCGACCTTTACGACACGGATGATGCTTTGATCTTGGCTTGTGTTGCACCCCGCGAACGAGGCACAAAATAAGTAACTAAGCCTGGTGAATTTGACACCTGCGTTATGGGGCGCGGTTCACAGTTTTGCCGCTTTGCCAGACAAGTCCCCCCCGGCATAAAACCTGCGCGACACGTCTAATGCATCCGTAGGCGAAATAATGCTTACGTCGATAAGAGTCCGCGCCATGCGAATCCCTTCAGCCCTCTCTGCAAACCTCCTTTCGCTGGTCCTGCTCTGCCCCGTTTGGACCGTAGCGCAAACAGGTGGCTCGGATGCAGGTGCCAGCGTGCGCACGGATAGCTCGCGCGCTGCGCGTAGCCGATACATCGTGCAAGCGTCGACGGCGCCAGGGGCGCGCGCGAGCGTCGTCCACGCAGGTGGCGTCGTGCGGCAAGAGCTTCCTATCATCAATGCGGTCGCGGCCGACTTAAGCGCGGCGCAGGCGGCTGAGGTGGGCGCGACGACGGGCGTGAAGCTCTTCAAAGATCGATCGATCGCGCCCGAAGGCAAAGGCCCGCCGACGCCACCGGGCCCGCCGCTCGGGCCGCTCGCGCCACTAGCACCGGTCGTGACCTCGACGCAGGCACTCGTCGATGGTACGGGCTTGAATGTGCTGCCCAATCAGTATGAGACGAACTACCCCGGGCTCGTCGGCGCAGACATACTGCAGCAGTACGGAGTGACGGGCAAAGGCATCACCATCGCCGTGCTCGATACCGGCTTATGGAGCGATGCCAGTCAGAATTACAAATCCCGAATTCTTGCCAGCATTGACGTCGTCAATGGCGGCAGCAACCCGGTCACGGGCGACCCGTTCGGCCACGGCACGCATGTCACCTCAATTGCAGCGGGCGGCGCGGTAACGAAAGCGGGCACGTCGTTCGGCATTGCGCCCAATGCAAGCCTCGTCATCGTTCGGGCTTTCGACCAGGATGGCGTCGGCAGCTACACGGATGTAATCGCCGGCCTCAACTGGATCGTCGCGAATCAGAAAAAATACAAAATCCGTGTGCTCAATCTGTCGTTTGGCGCACCGCCGCAGTCGAACTACTGGGATGACCCGCTTAACCAAGCGGTGATGGCCGCCTGGAAAGCCGGCATCGTCGTGGTCGCCTCGGCCGGCAACGAAGGGCCCGGGCCGATGACTATAGGCGTGCCCGGCAACGTCCCGTATGTCATCACGGCCGGAGCGCTGACGGATAACTTCACGCCCTATGATCCGACCGATGACCGTCTCGCCTCTTTCTCATCGACCGGTCCGACGTATGAAGGCTTCGTTAAACCCGAAGTCGTCGCGCCAGGTGGCCACATGGTCGGTTCGATGTGGTTCAACAGTTATCTTGCCAATATTGATCCCGGTTCCATGACGCCCAGCGAGTCGCTCTTCGTCATGTCCGGGACCTCGCAAGCTGCGGCCGTCACCACCGGCGTCGTCGCGCTGATGCTGCAGACGAACGGGAACCTCACGCCCGACATGGTGAAATGCCGCTTGATCGCCTCGGCCAGTCCCGCGGTGACGCCAGCGGGGACGCTTGCCTATAGCGTGTTTCAGCAGGGCGCAGGACTCATCAACGCCGTCAGAGCGGTCCTCAGCACCACTACAGGTTGTGCCAATCAGGGCCTCAACGTTGCCGCGGATCTTGCGGGCACGCAACATTTTGGCGGCCCGGCCAATGAGGATGCCAACGGCAATTACTACGTTATGAACATGGCGGGTTCAACCTGGGGCGGTGCGGTGTCCAACGATGGCTACACCTGGACCCAGGGCTACACCTGGACTCAGGGCTACACCTGGACCCAGGGCTACACCTGGACCCAGGGCTACACCTGGACGCAAGGCTATACATGGAGCCAGGGCTACACCTGGAGCAACCTGTTGCCCTGGTGGGGAACGCCGGGCGGAGCAGCGACGACGGCAACGCCTGCCTCGATCGAGACTTGGGTCCCGAACGAATAGCCGAATTGCGACGTAAGACGACTTAATTGCACGGGTGCCGATTGGATACTAGGAGCCGCCGCATGTTCGGCCCCTAGTCGTCGATGAGAGAGCGAAGGATCGAAGCATGCATTTTGGGAGGGCACTGTGGATTCTCGGTAGCGTCGTCTTAGCGTGGGGTGCAAACGCCGTCCACGCAGCGGACGCAAGACCGATGTTCTTCGAGCATCTGTCCACGCGCGAGGGATTGCCCCAAGGCGACGTGATGGTGACTCTGCAGGATTCCCAGGGATTCGTGTGGCTCGGTACCGAAGATGGTCTCGTGCGCTACACCGGACACGAAGTCTATCGCTATGCCTATTCGCGCACCGCGAAGGCAGGCCTGCCCGGAAATTTTGTCAATGCCATCGTGGAGGACAAAAAAGGCGATCTTTGGATTGCGCTCAAAGGAGCGGGGCTTGCGCAGTGGCACCGCGCGACGGATACCTACACCGTCTACCGACACGATCCTGCGAATGCCAACTCAATTTCCAGTGACGCAGTTCGCAGCGTACTCGTCGATGCCGGCGGACGAATTTGGATCGGTACGCTCGATGCCGGCATCAATATTCTTGAGCCCAAGACAGGATCCATCCGTCACCTGCGTCATGACTCCGCACGCGTCGACTCACTCGCCGACGATCAGATCCAGACCCTAATACAGGATCGAGCTGGCAATCTTTGGATCGGTACCTATACCGGGCTTGATCGCTTGCGACTCGGCAGCGAAAGTTTCACTCACTACCACGATGCAGTACCGCATCAGGACTCGTTAAACGGCAAACGAATCACGCAGATCGTCGAGGACAGCCATGACTCGATCTGGGTAGGCACGTTTGACGCGGGTCTCTATCAGCTCGATCGCTTGGGAGTCGTCGTCGCTGTCTATCGACACGACGCAGCACAGGCTACATCAATCAGCAGCGATGATGTGCGGGCAATCCTTGAGGATCATGCGCATCACATTTGGATCGGCACCGCCGAGGGGCTTGATCTCCTGGACCGCGGGACGAGTCGCTTCGCCCACTACCGCCGCGACAAATCCGATCCAGACTCCCTCGCCGATTCCTTTGTCATGTCCCTGTATCAGGACGGGACCGGTCTCATCTGGATCGGCACGCGCGCGGGCGGCGTTGACCGCTGGAATCCTCATAGCTGGGAGCTCGGCGGTGAGCGCCCCGACTGGCTCGATGGCAAGCTTGTTACCTCGTTCGCTGATGCATCCGACCGCCGCGTGTGGATCGGTTCATTAGGTGGCGGGCTCACGCAGTTTGATCCCGCGACCGGTGATTCGACTGACATCGACACAATCGTCCATCACAAAAACGCGGTGGGAGACCGGCGTGTCATGTCCTTGCTGAAAGACCGTCACGGGACCTTGTGGATCGGCACCATGGCGAGCGGACTCGTGAAGCTGGCGCCGGACGGACAAATCACATCGGTTCCGGTTCAGCGCGGCGATGTCCACAGTCTGAGCGCTGCTGGCGTCATGACGATATTCGAGGCCAGGAACGGTCAGCTATGGATCGGCACGCACGGTGGCGGCGCCAACATCCTCGACCCGGCAAGCGGCGTCGTCCAACAGCTGCCATTTGCCTCCGGAACTCCCGGCGCAGTCAGCGCCGAAAATGTCACGGCATTTGCCGAAGACGCACAGGGCAACGTCTGGATCGGCACGGATGGCGGTGGGCTCGATGTCGCTCATCCGGACGGCGCGGTATTCAAAGTCTTCAAACACGATGCTGCTGATGCCGGCAGTCTGTCAGCCAACACCGTTTACTCCCTCAAAACCGATGCGCGCGGCGAAATCTGGATCGCAACCGACGGTGGCGGCGTTGATCACGTGGCGGTATCAAAGATCAACGCTGCAGCGATCGAATTTCTCAACATCTCGCACGCCGAGGGACTCTCGAGCGACACTGTATACGGCGTGCTCGCCGATGCCACAGGCCATCTTTGGCTGAGTGGCAACGCGGGCCTCATGCGCTACGACCCCGTTACGCACGCTATAAAGACTTATCACCGCGAACAGGGTCTGCAGGGCGAGGAATTTGATTCCGGCGCTTACTATCGCGCACAGGACGGGCGCATCTGCTTCGGCGGTCCAGGCGGCTTCAACATCTTTGATCCAGCGCAGCTGTCGGAACACAGTAGCGCCCCGCGGCTCGTGCTCACCGGCCTTGAAATTCTTGGCGTACCGGTGCCAAGCGCAACCCCTGACTGGCTGCTGCAGCATGTCGCGCTTGACTACCGCGCCAATATCGTCTCCTTTGACTTCGCAGCGCTTGACTTCACTTCGCCCGCTCGAAACCGCATCGCTTACAGAATGACCGGGTTGACCGACCATTGGATCGACCTTGGAACGCAACACCGCATTACGCTCACGAATCTTGAAGCCGGCGACCATATTCTCCAGGTACGCGCGGCGAACGCAGACATGATCTGGAGTAACGCGCCGTTGCAGCTGACGATTCACAAGAACCCGGCGCCCTGGCAGTCCGAGTGGGCGTATGCAGTCTATACGCTCGCCCTCATCACGGTCATTGCACTCGGTCTTGCCGCGCAGCGGCGTAAGTTGCAGCGCGCCCTTGCGGCGCAACAGCGGCTCGAATCTGAGGTCGCGCTGCGCACTCATGAACTGCGCGATACCAATCAGAAACTTCTCGACGCAGGGCAGGCAAAAAGTAATTTTCTCGCCCGTATGGGGCATGAGTTGCGCACGCCCATGAACGGCGTGCTCGGTATGACCGAGCTTTTGGCGCGTACGCCGCTCTCCGCAACGCAGGCGCGCCAGACGCAAACGATTCGCACATCGGCGCAGACTCTGCTGCAGATTTTGAACGACCTTCTCGACCTGTCAAAAGCCCAGGCGGGCAAAATTCAACTCGAATCGCTGCGCGTCAACCTCACGCAGCTGGTCGAAGAGAGCGCGGCGCTCTTCTCCGGCGCTGCCGAAACGAAGGGACTCGAGCTCATCGTCTGCCCGCCGCTTGAGGACGGCGGGGATCTCATGGGTGATCCGCTGCGCATCCGCCAGGTGCTGATGAATCTCATCGGCAACGCTGTCAAATTTACGGAGCGCGGCGAAGTGGTGATCAAGTGCGACGTCACCGCGGACGGCGGCGCCAATGCGCGGGTGCAGTTTTCGATTGCCGATACGGGTATCGGCATCAGCAGCGCAGCGATCGGCAGGATTTTCGAGCCGTTCACGCAGGCGGACGAAACGACGACACGCCGCTTCGGCGGCACAGGCCTTGGACTGTCCATCTGCCGTGGCCTGGTTGAACTCATGGGTGGCACGATCAGTGTTGAGAGTCAGCCACAGGTCGGATCGACATTCAATATCAGCCTGCCGTTGGCCGTTCGCAGCGCCGACACGGTACGCCTCCCGGCACCCTTCGCCGGAAAAGAGGCGTCGATTTTTACACGGCGTCCAGCTGTAGGCGAATCCGTGCGCCGCTATTTGTCACTGTTGGGCGTTAAAAGCGTCGCGGCGAGCCGCAGTGGCGCACGACCGGCTGACATCCTCATATTCGACGCCGATAACTGTGCGAAAGAACTTGAGGCCGCACGCGCCGCATCACAGGGCCCAATTGTCATCATCGCTTCAGGTGCGGCGATCGAAGGGCAACGCTTAGAAGAGCGTGTGCCGAGCGAGCACCTCGTGCGCAAGCCCGTGCATCGCGACGCGTTGCGTGAAGCCATAGAGGCGGCCCTTGCATCGGCGTCAAGCGCATCCAAGAGCCGAGCGCCGGCGCTGACGCGTGCGACATCGCGAGGCCATGTCCTCATTGTTGAGGATGAAGCCATCAACGCCGCGGTCGCGCAGGGCTATCTTGCGGAAATCGGCTACAGCAGCGCCTGGGTCGCAAATGGCGCGGCGGCGATCGCCCGTAAATCCGTCGAGCACTTTGACGTGATCCTGATGGATCTGAACATGCCCGGATTGGATGGTTACGCGACCGCGTCGCTCGTCCGCAGAAGCGAACGCGTCGGCGAACATATTCCGATCGTCGCCTTGACGGCGAATGACGCGAGCGGCTACCGCGACAGCTGCCTGAAGGCCGGTATGGACGATATCCTCGGCAAGCCTTACACGGTGGATCAGTTCGCCGCCGTGTTATCCCGCTGGGTGCAGCAAAAGACCGAATCTGCACCGAGAGACAGCCTGGGTCACAACCCCGCTAGTACCGTTTCCAGCGTCGACACCGCAACCGTCATGAGCTTGCGGGAAATACCCGGCTCCGGCCGCGTCGATCTATACGCACGAATCGTTGCCATCTTCCGCCAAAGCTCGGTCGAAGCGCTGGCGCAGATCGGTGCGGCGCTCGAAGCGGAGGACCTCACGACGGCCAGAGCGATAAGTCACAAGATCAAAGGCGGCGCAGCGAGCGTTGGGGCGCTGGAATTTTCGAATCTTCTCGGCGAGCTCGAACAAGCCTGCCGGGCAGGCGATAGCGCGCGCGCGCAGGCTTTGTATGTGACCCTGACCGCTGGGCACCCGCAACTTGTGGCGGAACTCATCGAATCGACGGTGAGGGCAAGCGCCTGATGACTCGCCCCTCCCCTCTGCCGGCTGCCCTTATCGCCGAGGATGAAGAAATTGGCAGAATACTGCTCGCAGAATGTGCGACCGCCGCCCACCTGACTCCGTTGGTATTCGACAATGGCGTTGGCGCACTCGAGGCTGCGCTGACACAAGACTTCGCGATCGCGCTGCTCGACGTTGAAATGCCGGGCATGAACGGCTACGAGGTATGTCGGAGGATCCGCGCAACCCCGCGCCTTTCCGCGATGCCGATCGTGATGGTGACGGGCCGCAATGATACGGTGGCAATCAATGATGCCTTTGAGGCGGGAGCGACAGACTTCATCTGTAAGCCTGTCAATTGGTCTTTGCTGCCGCACCGCCTCGCGTATATCCTGCGCAACGCGGCCTCAGTGCGCGCACTTGCGGACCGCGAAACCAAAGTGCGGGCGCTCGTTGAGGCCATTCCCGATTCACTTTGGGTCGTCTCACCCCGCGGCGAGCCGCGCTGGAGTCCAAACGACCGGGCATCGATCGACGATGCCGCTTCGAGCGGCGATGCGGTCTTCAGCTTTGAAGCGACTGTGCCTCCGGAGCGGCTCATTGATGTACAGAAGGCCATCAGGCAAACGGCTGCCGATGGCCAGGCGCGCAAGCTTGAGTACCGCGATCGCCGGCCGCAGGCGCAACAGCGCTCTTCGGAGTTGAGGTTCAGTCGCTGCGACGGCGGCGACGTCCTCATCGTGCGACAGGACACGAGCGAAAGGACCGCAGCGGCGGCGCACATCGAGCAGCTTGCCTACTTCGATCCGCTGACTGGACTTGCGAACCGTCAGCGCTGTATCGATATCGCGGAGCGCCTACTGATCGAAGCTAACGAGACAGGCAAGGGCGTTGGCTTCATCTATCTTGATCTCAACAGTTTTAAGCGCGTCAACGACTCGTTCGGCCACTCCGTGGGAGACACTGTCCTCAAAAATGTCGCGCAAGTGCTCGCGCAAACGATCGCCTCTTACGAGTCGCCAAATACG
>DATCBZ010000224.1:0-2038 GCA_036511555.1 Steroidobacteraceae bacterium | reverse complement strand
CGCCGCCCGATCGAACAGGGCCGATACCTGCATATCTCCCGCGATGGCGGCCTGCGCCAGCAGCGGCGCCAGTGACGCAATAGTACTGCGCCGATTCTGCGTTTCAGCGTATATGGCAGCGCACAGATCCAAGTCGGCTCGAAGGCCAAAATGCTTTCGCAGCAGGTCGTAGAGAGCGCTGCGCGTTGCGCGGCCGTCACTCATGCGGGAGAAAAGATTCAGTCCTGCGCGCGCGAGCCAGTACGCCGACCCTTCGTCGCTGAATAATTCCCCCCAGCCGCCGGCGCGTGCCGTGCGGTCATCGAATTCACCGTAGGCAATGGAGCCCGTGCCAGCGACGACATTGATGCCGTCCTGGCAGGCGAGGGCGCCTGCCCACCCGCACACTGCATCATTGCCACACCGATACTGCGTAGGCGGCAGCAGCGGCGATGCGGCGCTATCCAAAGCGCTCAGTAGCCCGCTGTCCTCCCCGTATGCTGGCAGACCGAGGAAGGTGTAATTGAGGTCCGACGGTGCCAGTTGAGCACGCTTCAAAATGATCCCGATGCCTCGGGCCAGCATGGCCCGCATGGCGTCAAGTCCAATTTCCAGATAATAGGCCGGCCCTTCCGTGTGTGAAGCGAGCACCTGCCCGGAATCATCTACGAGGAGTAAAGCGGTCTTGCTACCCCCGCCATCAACACCCAGATAGGCGCTCACGCCGTGTTGCGCCACGCATGAATCGACACCCCTTTGACCACACGACTCACGGTGCCTGCAGCGTTGGGATTATCGGGTCGTCCTCCCAGGCAAAGCGAGCGCAACAGTGCTAGCGTCTGCGCAAACATCGCAAAAGGCAGACAGAGTTCAATATCGGATGCTTCCGTCGAGGCCTGCGGTGCTTCGAGCAGCAGGTTGTCGGGATGCGCGGCAGGGTCCGGCCGCGCCGAGAGCGCGACCACACGCCCGGCCACTGAATCGCGCCGCAGCTCGGCGATCAGATCCAGATCGTACTGGCGCGTGTAGGCGTCATTTGATACGAATACTACGACGAGCGTGTCGCCGTTGAGGATCGTCTTCGGTCCGTGACGGAATCCGAGCGGCGAATCGGCAACCGCCACGATCTTGCCGTCGGTGAGCTCAAGCATCTTGAGCGCAGACTCGCGCGCGAGTCCCGTAAACTCCTTGCTGCCGAGATACACCACGCGGGCGAAATTGCCACCTGCAAGACTCTGCAACAGAGGCACGTGCGCGGGCAGGACTTGCTGTGCCAAGTATGCCAGCCCCGCGCTGCGCGCGCCGCCGGTTTGCACAATGCCAAAGGCCAGCGCCGCAGCAAACAACATCCCGGTAAAGCTCGAGGTCATGGCGAAGCTGCGATCATTACTAGCTTCCGGAAGCAACACAACGCAAGTGTTCGAAGCCGTAGCGCCGCGCTTGTAGAGCGCACCGCCGGCATCGCAGGTGAATATCAGGTGAGCGCAATGACGTACGCACGCATCCGCGATCTCAACGGCCGCAACGCTCTCCGGACTGTTGCCGGAGCGCCCGAATGACACCAGGAGTGTCGGCTGCTCGGCACCCAAATAGCTTCGCGGGCTTGCCACAAGATCGGTAGTGGGGATCGCATCGACGCGGTGGGCCTGGTGCCGCGCGAGCGCCGGCGCAAGGCATGCACCGATATGAGCCGATGTGCCGGCACCCGTGAGCACTATGCGCAGCTCAGGAACTTTCAACAGGGGATCGAGGAAAGCGGCAAGACGGCGGCCTTCGGCAGCGATCATTGCATCGATCTGCGCCCAGATCTGCGGCTGCTGCAGTACTTCGCGAGCTGTCCAGTGCGCACCGGCGCTATCGATCTGTGCGGCGCTCAGGCCAAATATGTCCATGTCTTCATCCAGTCTTTGTTACGTGCTGGCGGCGATGGCGGGATGGCAGGCTTTGGCATAGTGCCGCAGGACCTGGGCTACGCCGTCGATCAACAGCGCGCGGGGCTCGTTCAGAAGCGTGCCATCCCTGATCGCCGCATATTGGGCCGGCAGGTATTGACTGAGGA
>DATCBZ010000223.1:0-7306 GCA_036511555.1 Steroidobacteraceae bacterium | reverse complement strand
CGCGAAACAGAGCCTCGCTCGCGTAGATGTTGCCCACTCCGACGACGAGCTGGCTGTTCATCAGCAGCTGTTTGATGGCGACGCGACGCTTGCGGCAGATGCGCCACAGGTAGTCGGTATTGAAACTCGCATCGAACGGTTCGGGCGCAAGTTTTGCAAGCAGTGGATGCTCGGCAACGGCGCCACGCGTGTAATGCAGGCTGCCAAAACGCCGCGGGTCATTGAAGCGCAGCGCGCGGCCGGAGTCGAGAACGATGTCGACATGATCATGCGCGCGGCGGGGCGTGCTCGCAGGCACCGCGCGCAGACTTCCCGACATTCCCAGATGCAGGATCAGGGTCCCGGCGTTAAGTTCCAATAAGAGATATTTGGCGCGGCGACCGACAGCATGGATGCGCTTGCCTTGCACCGCAGCCGCCATCTGTTTCGCGACCGGCCAGCGCAGGCGTGGTTCGTGAATGGCAAGCCGCACGATTTTGCGGCCGACTGCCAACGGTTCGATGCCGCGGCGGGTTGTCTCGACTTCTGGTAGCTCGGGCAAGGCCGGCTATTTGATCTTCGTTTCCTTGTACGCAACGTGCTTGCGTACGACCGGATCGAATTTGCGCATTTCCATCTTATCCGGGTGCAGGCGCTTGTTCTTTGTCGTCACGTAGAAGTGGCCCGTGCCGGCGGAGGAGAGAAGTTTGACCTTTTCACGCATGATGATGCCTTCGTACTTGGCGCTTGGGCCTAGATCTTGGCGCCGTCGGCGCGCATCTTCGCGAGGACGACATCGATGCCGCGCTTTTCGATCGTGCGCATCGCTTGGGTCGTCACGCGCAGCGAGACCCAGCGCTTCTCAGTCTCGATCCAGAAGCGCTGCGTGTGCAGATTCGGCAGAAAGCGGCGCCGCTTGCGATTGTTCGCGTGGGAGACGCGGTTGCCCACGGCCGGCCGTTTACCAGTGACTTCGCAAACTCGGGACATATAAAACCTTCGAACTTCAGTGACTTACGATGGGCAGCAAGGGATCCGCGCCCCGCAAGAGGGCGGTTTTATACCAGCCCTACGACTTACCCGCAACTTTCGCCTCTATATGAGGCCGCTGCACCCGCAGCGCGCGCGACGGCGCTTCGAAATTCGATCAAGTGGTCGAATGTCGCGCATCCGCTTTTTACTTAACGCAGTAACGCCGCGATTTTATTTGATGCCGCGGAATTTAATTCAACAATTGCGCGTGTATACGTCACAAATCCGGACTATATTGTTGCCAAGGCCTGTTCGAAAGGCCGTCAAATTAACGGTACCGAATTTTCGGGGAGTGTTTATGAAATCCGTAAAGTTCCGATTATTGACAGTGACGTTGTCGACGCTCGGCTTAGCCGCAGCCTTGACCGCGTCTAATCGTGCCGAATCGTCGGCCGAACAGCTCAACGTGCCTCATTGGGCTGAGTCGGCGCAAAAAGTCGCAAGCGCCGCTGAAAGCCAGCGCGTCTCGATTGCAGCATTTTTGCGCTTCCGCAATCAGGATGCGCTGCAAGCGATGGTTGCCGAGCAATCGCGCCCGGGCAGCGCGCAGTACGCAAAATACCTGACCCCGACGCAATTCAGAGCGCAGTTCGCTCCCAAAGCCGCCGACGTTGCACGTGTGCAGCGCACGCTTGAGAAGCTCGGTTTCCATGTTGATTACACGCCCGCGAGCGGTTTGTTCGTACAGGCAAGTGGCACGATTGCCCAAGTCAAAGCAGCTTTTGGCGTCAGCCAGAATCTATACGCTGTTAAGGGCAGGACGCTGCGCGCCAACGCCGAGACACCGAAGATCCCTGCGGCGATTGCCGACGTAGTGGGCTACATCGCAGGTCTGGATGATTCGGCTACGTTGCGCACACCGAATCACGTGCGCCGCGACGGGCATTCCGCAGCGCTTGCGAAGGCGAGCGTCACGCCGAACGCGGGTCCGCCAGTCGCCGCTGACATCCCGTCTCCGGTGTGCAGCAGCTACTGGGGTGATCACACCGGCACGCTCTCGACCCCCGCTGCCCCGTATCCGGCGACTCTGCCTTGGCTCATCTGCGGCTATACCCCGCAACAGGTACGCCAGGCATACGGCGCAAACCACGCGTCACAGGACGGCACCGGAGTGCGTGTAGGCATCGTCGACATCTACGCCTCGCCGACGATCGTCAACGACGCCAATACGTATTCGACAAATCACGGTCTGCCGCAGCTCACTTCTGCGAATTTCAGGCAGATCGTGCCGCCTTCATTGTATTACGTACCGGCGAGCGATCCCTGCGGTCCGCAGGGCTGGTATGGCGAAGAGACCCTCGACGTTGAAGCGGTGCATTCTATGGCGCCCGGAGCATCCATCGTATACACGGGCGACGTCTGCACCGACCCCCTGAATGCCGCCTTGTACAACCTTATCGACAATCACGTGGTCGATATTGTCACCAACAGTTACGGCTATAACGGCGAAGTCGACTCAGGACTCACTCCTGGATTCATCGCTTACGAGAATCAGTTCTTCCTGCAGGCGGCTGCGGAAGGCATGAGTATCCTGTTCTCAAGCGGCGACGACGGCGACCTCGTGCTCGCCGGCGATCAGACCGAAGCTTCGGGAAGCTGGGATGCAACCAGCCCGTATGTCACCGCGGTTGGTGGCACGAGCCTCGCCTTGACCGACAGCACCGGCAACAAGACCGAATGGGGTTGGGGCACGCAGCGCGTCCTGATGAACAACGTAACCGTTCCGCTCGATGGCAAGAACATTACGACCAGCGGCCCGGCGCTGCCGTTCGCCTGGTACGCTGGATCAGGTGGTGGCCCGAGCTTGATTGAGCTTGCGCCGCCCTATCAGGCCGACGTGCCTTATAGCCTGTCGGGATTCACCACCAACTCCGCAGGCGCGGTGGTGGCGCTCGGTGCTGCCTATCGTGTGACCCCGGATATCGCGATGTTTGGCGATCCGTACACCGGCTTCCTGATTGGCGAGACCTATACCAAGGCCAATGATCCGGTCCTTGATGGCGGTTGCACATCGCTGTCATCGACCACCGAATATTGCGAAGGCGATATTGGCGGTACGAGTCTGGCAACGCCGACGTTTGCAGGCGTGCTTGCGCTTGTGAATCAGGCACGGCTTGCCGAGCACAAGGCAATGGTGGGCTTTGTGAATCCGGCTTTATATAGCATGACGCGCGGCCCCTGGCAGTCGACAGCGCCGATCAGCATCGTGCACGCGCCCGTTACGCCCACCGCACTGCTGCGCGGCTATGCCAACAACCTCAACGAGCTGCGTGTTGTCACCGTGAATTCGGCACCGAATCCGAACCACACGTCGGGCAATGGCACGCCTGCGGTGATTGAAGGCGCTGACTCATCATTGCGCGTAACCAACAACTACAACAATGTGACCGGACTCGGAACGCCGAACATCCCGGCCATGATCGAGACGTTTGCGTCATTCTGACGTCGTGAACTCGCACCGGCCCGGACCCATAATTTGGGTCCGGGCCGGGGCCTCTTGGTAGACGCGGCTTGCCTCAAGCGCAGTCCTTGCACGCTGCGCGTCATTCGGTTCCTGCCTAGATTCGGGGCGACTCCGCTCACGCCCAATTAGCCGTTCCGTTGCGTCGTAGTCGACCGAAGCGCAACGCCCGTGACCCGCAGCTCTGCATCTTGCATATGCCAGTTGTCACTGGGTGTAGAGGCTTCTCGCAGCTGTTGCAGGGAACAAATATAGATCATGCGGCGTTTATTGGGGCCGAAACCCGCGCCATGCTGCGGTTGCAGCAGACGGGTCACCTCCAAGCGCGGGCTATCGTTCAAGGCGGCGAGGAACTACTCAATGTTCGGCGCCGCTCGGTCCCGATCCGCCGCTAGGCCCACTCAATGGGCTGTGCCGCTCATGGCCGCTCTGGTGTGTTTGCTGCTTGCAGGCTGTGCGGCCTCGTCGCACGTTTTGGTTGGGACCGCACGGCCCCCCATCTCGCCCGATCAGGTCAAAATATTTCTGCAGCCCCCTCCCCGATATGAGGAGATTGCGACTATCGACGCCAACAGCAGGGGGACGCCTGTCTTTACCGATCAAAGAAAAATGGATCGGGCGATAGGGCGTCTCAGAGAGGAGGCAGCGAAACTGGGTGCCAATGGCATATTGCTCGAAGGCACAAGCGACGAGCATAGCGCCGAGATCGGCCTCGGCACCGGTTCCGCGTCCGGCAACTCTGCATTTGGAATCGGCACGTCGTTCGGAATTGTCATCAAGAAAGCGAGCGGCATCGCGATCTACGTCGAGCCTTAGTCTGCACGTCGCTGCAGCGCGTGGTTATGTATCGTATCGACGCTTGGGCTGTCGGCAACGCCGACATTGCCGTCAGGCGCGGCCGCGATGCTGGGCTTCCTGAATTCGATCGACCTTGGGATGAGTGTCTACGTTATCCCAGCAGCGGCCATGCGAATTTGTCAACCTCGGCGTTGAAGAGCTTCGACTCTTCGAGAAAAAGGCAGTGACCACTGTCTTTGAAGACGACAAGACGTCCGTTCTTAACGCGTTCGACGATGAGGTCAAGGCCGGCGCGCGGCTGCACACTGTAGCCGCCTGCGCAGACGAGTGTCGCAATAGGGTAGCCCCATAGCGCGTCTTGGTATTCCCGCAAACTCTGATCGACAAGAATAGCCGCCGCGATGACTTCCGGGGCGCGCGTCATCTCGTCATACATCCATCGAGAGTCCTCCTCCTTCGGCGCCTTGGCAAACATCATCGGGATGACCTCGCGCATGAAGTTGTTGCGGTCGGTCTGCACACGGTAGTGCCATTCGCGCAAGCTCTGCATCGACAGCAGCGCCGCCGGAATCTGCGGCGAGCGCCAATCGCTCGGCGGCTGATCAATGACGACGAGTCCGCGGCAACCGCTGACTCCAAATTGCAGGTAGTGTTCCCACATGACGTATGCGCCCATCGACCAGCCGACGGCGACGAACGCGGTGAGTTCCAGCTTCCTGATGAATGCGTCCAAGTCGCGGGCGTAGTTGGAGACAGTTTGATTGGCTACCGTCATTGACGAGCGGCCGTGGCCGCGCAAATCAATTGCGATGACGCGATAGCGCGTGCTCAAGAACTCAAGTTGCGGGTGAAAGAAACGGCAGCTGCCCCATAGGCCATGTACGCACAGCAGCACTGGCCCGCTGCCGCGCTCCTCGTAGTAGATATCAGCGCCATTGCCCACCGCAACGGAGCCGCTTTTTAGCTGTTTGCTCGGCACGTCGTTGCCCTCAAGCCGCCGACAGGCCCGCATCCACCGGCATCGCAACGCCGGTGATGAGGGATGCATCATCGGAGGCGAGGAACAAAACCGCGTCAGCAATTTCTTCCGGCTCGGCAAGCCTTCGATGCAGCGGATGGATCAACCCGTATGCAGCGAGCGCCACTTCGCGTGCAACTCCCGCGGGCAGGACGGATTCGATCATCGGCGTGCGTACGGCGCCCGGACATACGCAATTGACGCGAATCGAGGCTGCATAGTCGAGCGCCATCGACTTTGAAAGGTGCACGACGCCAGCCTTCGATGCGTGATAGGCGGCTTCGTCGGTCTTGGCAATCAGCGCAAGGGCCGAGGAGACGTTCACGATATTGCCGCGCGCGCTGATGAGCGCAGGCGCGGCGTGCTTGCACACGAGAAAGGTGCCGGTCAGATTGACATCAAGCGTGTGCTGCCACTCGGAAAGCGCAGTCGTGCCCACGGGCGTCTGCGGACCAGCGATCCCCGCACTGTTAACAACTATATGCAGAGTGCCGCGCGCGGCGAGCACTGCGTCGATCGCTGCGCGCACATCGGCCTCGCGCGTGACATCCGCGCGCAAGACTTGGCCGCCGTAGGGAAGCGTCGCGACCAGCGCCTCTAACGTTGTGCTATCACGATCAAGACATCCGACCCACGCTCCTTCTTCGGCCAACCGCTTTGCAACCGCGCGGCCGATGCCGCTGCCGGCGCCCGTTACAAGTGCCGTGCGTCCCTCCAAGCGGTGCGCGATAGTCATTTGCTGGTACTCACTTGTGCTTGCGCGTCAGGGAATCGTTGCGCCGCCATCGACCGGCAGCACGATTCCGGTCACGAAGTTGGCTTCGGCCGAGGCGAGGAAGGCGACGGCGCCCGCAATCTCCTCGGGTCGTCCGATACGCCCCATGGGCTGGCTTGCGGCTGCATCCTTGCGCGCCTGCGCCGGGTCAGCACTATCTTCGATCCAGCGGCCAAGCAAAGGCGTGTCGACAAAGCACGGGCAGACGCAATTGACGCGCACGCCGTAGGGCGCAGCATCAAGCGCGGCGGCGCGGGTGAACTGCGCGACGCCGCCTTTACTGGCGCAGTAGGCCGCCTGCCGAGGCTGGCCGGTGAGCGCGGCGTCCGAGGCAATATTGACAATTGCGCCGGATTTGCGCGCAAGCATCGGCGGCAATGCGTGCCTGCAAACGAGAAACGTGCCGGTCAAATTCACATCTATGACCCGCTGCCATTGCGCGTGCGAAGTCTCCTGTGCCGTCGCCTCGAGCACGATTCCCGCACAGTTGACCACGACATCGAGCTGGCCATGACGCGCAAGAATCCTCTCGATCAGCGCAACGACCGTGCTCTCATCGGTTACGTCGACATCGGCCGCCGTGAGTGCCGCACGCTCATCCGCGGCAAGCTTTGAACGCCCGCCAAGGTCGCCAAGCCATACCTGAGCTCCCTCG
Source organism: Steroidobacteraceae bacterium (assembly GCA_036511555.1). Classification (GTDB taxonomy): domain Bacteria; phylum Pseudomonadota; class Gammaproteobacteria; order Steroidobacterales; family Steroidobacteraceae; genus PALSA-1196. The sequence goes on along the minus strand of DATCBZ010000223.1, from coordinate 588 downwards.
GCGGCGAGGCGGATCGCAACCGCCAGACCGATTCCGGAGGCGCCGCCGGTAACGAGTGCCGTCTGCCCGGTGAATCGTTTAAGACCACGATGTCCATCCTGGCTCATCGGAGAGCTTCCGCTGCGCGCCCGCGTGTTTTCGGAGCCGGTGTTTCCCGAGGGGACAGTGTCATGACCTGTTATGCGAAATGGCATAGAAAAATCGAGCTATCGACTGTAGTATCAGTAAGTTCCGAGCGCTGTCAATTAGAATCATTTGTTCCGCAATGCAAGAAGTTCGGCAACCATAACGGAAAGGAGTATCGCCAATGGGAGCTCAGCAGGACCGCAACAACAAGCCCGGCAAGGTGGCTCCGGATCTCAGTGCCCGAGTTCGAGAGATCTGCCGCACGCGTGACTTGAGCCTGCGTCAACTGGCCGCGATGACCGGAATTCCCATCGCGACTTTGTCGAAGGTGCAAAACAATCTCGCCACTTTGAGTTACGTGCAGCTCACGAAATTGGCCTTTGGTCTCGGGCTTGAGCTGAACGAACTTTTTACAGCTACCACGTCGGACGTGCGCACGGGCCGGCGCGCCGTGACCCGCAA
>DATCBZ010000222.1:0-4077 GCA_036511555.1 Steroidobacteraceae bacterium | reverse complement strand
GTGGCTGCTTGATCCCAAGCCCAATCTGCCTGCGATCGTGCGCGCAGTCGAACAGGGCTTCGAACTCTCAGAGGCAAGCCATACCCCTGTGATGCTGATGCTGCGCATCCGCGCCTGTCACGTTTATGGGCGTTTCACGGCGAAGGACAATCGCCGGCCGCAGTTCTCGCCAGCCGATGCGCTCGCGCATCCGTCGCGCGATTATGGCCGCATCATTTTGCCGCCTTCCACCTTTGCGCAGGAGAAGGAGAAGATTGAAGAGCGCCTGCCCGCCGCGCAGCGCTTCATTGCCGATCGCGGGCTCAACGAATTCACCGGCGGTGAAGGTGATGTCGGCATCATTCTGCAAGGCGGTCTCTATAACGGCGTACTGCGTTCATTGGAGCTGCTCGGCGCGGCCGACGCATTCGGCGCAAGCTCGCTGCCGCTTTATATATTGAATGTGACTTATCCGCTGATACCCGATGAGATCGTGCGGTTCTGCGCGGGCAAGCGCGCAGTCCTCGTGATCGAAGAAGGACAACCTGAGTTCATCGAGCAGGCGCTGTGTGGAATCCTGCACCAGCGCGGCGGCGCAACGCGCATCGTCGGCAAGGAAATACTGCCAATGGCCGGCGAATACACCGGCGATGCGCTCAAGAAAGGCATCGCTGAGTTTTTGAGTCGTTGGGCGCCGGGTACCGTGAAGCTGCCTGTACCGGTGCCGGCCGCCACACGCCACGAAGTCGCGCTGCAGCCGAGCGGGAAATTGGCAAGCCTCGTACCGCCGCGGCCGTCGGGATTGTGTACCGGATGTCCGGAACGTCCGCTGTTCTCAGCGATCAAACTTGTGCAGCGTGAACTGGGTGCGCTGCATATCAGCTCCGATATCGGCTGTCATTCCTTTGCAACCCTGCCGCCTTTCAACATGGGCAATAGCATCATGGGTTATGGCCTCGGCGCGGCCGGCGCATCCGCGCTCGCCACAAGTTCGAAGGGCCGGGCGGTTGCGGTGATGGGCGACGGCGGCTTCTGGCACAACGGCCTCACGAGTGGCATCGGCAATGCGGTTTTCAACCGCCACGACGCCGTCACCGTAATCGTCGACAACGGTTACTCTGCGGCGACCGGCGGCCAAGACATCCTTTCCTCGCGCGCGCCGCCGCTGCAGCGCGAGGCCAACCAGTCGATCATGGATGCCGTCAAAGGGATCGGTGTGAAGTGGGTGCAGCGCATTCATACCTACGACATGCGCGAGACGCTTGCCGTGCTGCGTGAAGCGCTGACCACAACTTACGCCGGGCCCAAAGTGATTATCGCCGAGGGCGAGTGCCAGTTGAACCGACAGCGCCGAGTTCGGCCGTTGTTCAAAAAGGCGGTGGCGGAGGGCAAACGCGTGGTACGCGAGCGCTTTGGCATCGATGCCGCGCTTTGCACCGGCGATCATTCGTGCATTCGGCTGTCGGGATGCCCATCGCTCAGCATCAAAGAGAATCCCGATGCGCTGCGCACGGATCCGATCGCGCATGTCGACAACTCATGCGTCGGCTGCGGTGTCTGCGGCGAAGTCGCGCACGCAGCCGTGCTGTGCCCCTCCTTCTACCGCGCCGATATCATCTACAACCCGACCCGCTGGGACCGGCTCGTGCATGCCGTGCGCAGCGCCGTGATTCATGCGCTGCAGACTTCGCTCGAGCGCCGGCGGCTGCGTCTTGCGTTGTGAGCGCCACGGCCTTCAAGCTTGCCATCGCTGCACTCGGCGGGCAGGGCGGCGCGGTGCTCACCGGCTGGCTGGTTGAGATCGCCGAGGCCAATGCCTACCTCGTACAGACGACTTCGGTTCCAGGCGTTGCCCAGCGCACCGGCGCCACGCTCTATTATCTGGAATTCTTCGCGCGCGCCGCGCTAGGCGCGGATGGGCGTGAGCCCGTGATGGCACTCATGCCCGTGGCGGGCGATGTTGACTGCGTCGTTGCCGCGGAACTGGTCGAAGCGGGACGGTCCATGGTGCGCGGACTCGTCACACCGGAGCGCACGACGCTCATTGCCTCCTCGCATCGCGAATTCACCATCGGCGAACGCAGCGCCATGGGCCGCACGGCCTCAACCGCTGCTGAGCTCATCGAAATCGCGACCCATCAGGCACACAGATTTATCTTGTTCGACATGGCCGCGATGGCTGCGAAACACGAGAGCGTTATCAGCGCCGTGTTGCTGGGCGCGATCGCGGGCTGCGCCGTCCTGCCGTTTCCCAAGGAGGCATTTGAAAGCGCAATCCGCCGCAGCGGTCTTGCCGTGACGACCAACCTTGCAGCCTTTGAAGATGCCTACACGACAGCGGCGGCCGGCACGGTCGCACCCCCCGTAGCAAGTGCGCCGCCGCCGCTCGGCGGGGAAATTCCACGCGAAACCGCGCGCCCCGCCTTGCAGGACCTCCTCGCGCGCCTGAAGGTGCTGCCTGCGGCAGTGCAGCCGCTGGCGCTTGCCGGTGTGCGGCGCCTGATTGACTACCAGGACCCCGCGTACGCGAAGCTGTATCTAGAGCGCATCGCGCGTGTCGCGCAGCTTGAGGCTGCGCAGGCCAGCCCTGAGCATGCGTTGGCTGAAAACACCGCGCGCCACCTTGCCCTGTGGATGAGCTTCGAGGATACGATCCGGGTCGCCGACATTAAGACCCGCGCGTCACGCGGCGGTGATGTGCGCAGCGAAGTGCGTGCAGCGCCGGGGCAGCTCATCGACGTCACGGAATTCATGAAGCCACGCGTGGAGGAGATCATCGGCACGCTGCCGGCACGCTTGGGGCGGCGGTTGGGGCGCTCGGCGCGAGCGGCAAGGTTTCTTGCGCGCTTCACCGGCGGCAAGCGGGTGAGAAGCTCGACCATCTCGGGGTTTCTGCTGCTGCGTGCGCTTGCACGACTCAAACGCTGGCGCCGCGGCACGCTGCGTTATCAGACTGAAAATGCCCGCATCGAGGGCTGGCTTGCCCAAATCGAGCAATTAAGTTCTGTCAATCCCGCACTCGCAGTCGAGGTAGCACGTGCGCAGCGACTCATCAAAGGGTACGGCGATACCCACGAGCGCGGTTGGCGCAATTTCTCGGCACTCATGAATCAGCTTGGCCAATTGCAAAACATGCCTGACGGTGCAGCCACGCTCGCACGTCTTCTGCAGGCGGCACTTGCCGACGAGGAAGGCGTGGCATTCGCGCGTGAACTTGCGATGCTGACGGTGGCGCCAGCGAGCATTACTGCGACGGGCTGAAAAGACTCGTTGCCACAAGTTCAACCACGGTGTCACCCGCCGGCGTCTTCAAAAACCATTGCCAGCGCACGACTCCCACCCGTCCCGATGAAGAGCGGCGCGCTTCAAGAATGTGCAGATGCAGCTGCACACTCTCGCCGGCACGTAACGGCGCCGGCCATTTGATGTAGTCAACTCCCGGCGAGCCATAGGATTCAGAATCCACCAGCGCCGTATCCACCGCAAGACGCATTGCAATCGAGCAGCTGTGCCAGCCGCTTGCGATGAGGCCGCCCCAGCGGCCTTGGTGCGCCTGCGCCGCATCGGTGTGGAACCACTGTGGGTCAAAGCGTGTCGCAAACTCAACAATCTCGCTCGCCTCGACGCGATACGGGCGGCTTTGTAGGACCATGCCGGTCGTGAACTCGGAGAATTTCATGGCGCGAACCTAAACGGCAGCCGGCGGGTGCGGCTCGCTCATCATCCGCAGCACGGCCTGAAAGAGTCCGCTGTTCTCATCGCCCAAAGCGACCCCCGTATCCTTGTGTCCCGCGCCCTGCAGGGACAGGTCATGGGCCTGCGTACCGAAACTGGAGAGTTTTGCGGCGAATGCCTTTGAGCACTTAACATAGTCGTCGAGGCCCGCATTCTCGGTTGAGCCGGCGGCGAATAGCGCCGTTGGTACCGGATCGACAATATTGAGCACCGGGCTCGCCTTTTCGCGTATCGCTGCGGTCGGTGCATAGCCGCTCCAGAATACCTTGTCTGCATTCGGACTCGACGGCGTGCGCAGGCATCTGTTTGCCGAGCACCACCGTCCGCCCGAGGTCCTGCGCAGCGCCAGGGTGTGTTTTGACT
>DATCBZ010000221.1:0-3242 GCA_036511555.1 Steroidobacteraceae bacterium | reverse complement strand
CCACGGTGCGCACTGAAGTGAAGCGCGACAACGGCAGCACCGTGCCGGTCAACTACAGCATGCGCAAGGGTCCGGATGGCTGGAAAGCCTGGGATGTGGTGATTGATGGCATCAGCTACGTGAAGAGCTTTCGCGAGGATTTTGGCTCTGAAATCGACCAGAAGGGACTCGATGAGGTCATCAATCGCATGCAAAGCGGTGGCAAGCCTGGAGATGCGCCAGGAGTCGCCAAACCGGCGAGCAAAAGTTAGCCGTGTCGTTGGCTGACACAACTGCGGGCGCCGTTGAGATCATCGATCTGAGCAGCGGGCAGGTCGAGGTGCGCGGCGCACTCACCTTTGCGACGGCGAAGAATGCGCGCGCCGCCGGTCGGCGCCTGATCGAGGTGAGCGGTAATTCACCGTTCGAGATGGATTGCAGCGGCGTCACCGAATCAGACAGCGCAGGCCTTGCGGTCCTACTTGATTGGCTCGCACTTGCCAAACGTCACGGCCGCCAGATCACATTTAAGGCGCTGCCGGCGCCGATCCGAGCGGTCGCCGAACTATGTAATGTGGCAATTTTTTTGGAATCAACCACTTACGAGAAGCTCGACACTGCGTCTGTCAGACCAATCTGACGTCGTATGCGGACGCCCGGCATGGACATTGACCGTCACATCCGACTGACGCCGCCCCCTCAGCTCTCTCATTATTTATCCCATGCTAAGCCATGGGATAACAATTCAAACCGTTAGCCGCAGTCTGGGTGTGCTAGCCGCCCTCGCTGCCATCACCGCACCTGGGGTGTACGGCGCGCCGGCGCTTGCCGGTACGCTCGCACAGCTGCAGCTGCAATCACGCGCTGTCAAGAACGCGCCGCGCATGAATTTTTGCGTTGCTCTGTCGCGCACTCCCAATTGCCGCGACGCTTTGGATACGGCTCTGCATAGCGCGGCGCAGATCGTTGCCTTGAGGGGCGGCGCGCCGGCGCAGCATGTGTCCTATTCGCCCTTCATGGGCAGTGCAGCTATCGAGCCGCAGCAGTCGATGGCCCTCAAGTTCAATACTGATCCGCAGTGGAAGAAGCGCGCGCTCACGCTGGCGCACGAGGGCTTGACGCTCCTGCGCGTGCCGCAAAGCGGCCATCGCGAGTTTACCGTCGGGATCAACCGGCACGGCATGCTCGGCTTCGCTTTGAAGGACACCACTGGCGAATAGCCGCCGCGGCCCGCGCGGCGTTTAGTTGGGTTTGGGCGCTGGCGCGTCGTTATCGGGCGGAGTCGTCGCAGGCTTGTCGGTTGCAATCGGTTTCGCGGTCGCATCGCTCGCCGGCGCGTCCGGATCGGGTGGCGGCTCATCGAGCAGGCTCTCATCCGCGCCCGTGCCACCCGTCACCTGATACTGGCGCCGCTGCAAGTACACGCTGCGCAACACCGCATAGCGGTCGAAGGCGTTGTCGAGCGCGCCTTCCACATCGAGCAGACGTGCGCGGATGTCGAGGTAATGCAGTCCATCGAGCCCGTAGCGCGTCCATTTGTCCTGGATGTAGTTCTGCGGCGTCACGAATTCATCGCCTACACGCCCAAGTGCATCGCGCACGGTGGACGGCCCAACGATGGGCAGGACGATATAGGGGCCCTGGTGGAGGCCCCATTTGCCGAACGTGAGTCCTAGATCCTCATCGTTCTTATCAAGGCCCGCGGCAGTCGCCGGATCAAAGAGGCCGCCCATGCCGACGGTGGTGTTCAAGACAAAACGGCCAACGTCCGAGAGCGCAGGCTTGAGTTTCCCCTGCAGGATATCGTTGACGATGGTGATCGGATAATTGATGTTATCCATGAAATTGGAGATACCGGTCTGCACGAAGTGCGGCGCTACTTTGCGATAGGCGCGCGCCACCGGCTTTGCGATCGCTTTGTCGAGCTTGTCGTTGAAGGCGAAGGTGACCCGATTGACCCGCTCGAATGGGTCGCGTGGATCGCGCTTGAGCGGCGCCTGCGAGGCACAGCCCACAACCGTGACACACACGAGTGCCAGGGCAATGGCTTCGGTCCTGAAGCGGTTCGTTGGGCGCATGCAGTCAGGTCTTACAGCGGATGAGGGCGGCTAGTGTAGCAGCCCCGGGAAGGCAGGCCCGCCTGCACTCGCGCGCTACTGGTTACTGCTGGTGCGCTGCATGCGAGCCGTCGCCAGATAATCGCGAATCTCATCGAGTCGCGCCTGATAACGCTCTTTCTGCACGACCGTCAGGTTTGGCGCGTTCAAGGCGAGCTGCAGCTGCTGTACCGACAGCGCAAGGTCGCCGTTTGAGATGTGATACTCGCTCATATAGTAGTACGCATCGCCGCTGTCGCCGGCTTGGCTTGCGGCAGCTGCGGTGAGGCGAATCTGCGGTGGCGTGGGTTCGATGTTGTTGAAGAGATCGAGCAGGAGCACGTGCGCCTCCTGGGCGCGCCCCGCCGACAGCAGGCCTTCGGCATAGCGGATGGACAGCGGCACGTTGCGCGGAAAAAGCGCGAGCGCGTGCTCAAAGGTTGCGAGACCTTCGGCTTTTTGCTGCGCCTCCATCTGCGCCTGGCCGAGGGCGGCATACAGGAGCGTATTGCCCTGATGTCGTTCGACCAGCGGCTGCAGAATTTTGACGGCTTCAGCGGGACGTTCGATCGCCATCAGCGTGAGCGCGCGGCCGTAATTTTTATCGAGCTCCGGTTCATGCGCCGAGCCGATTTCGGTATACAGATGCAGAAGTTCCTCACGCGGCGTGGTCAGCACGCGCAGCCGCTCTTTGATCAGCGCATAGCCCACCGACTGCGAGGACTTGCGCCGCTCGTACTGCGCGGCGCGGGCGCGCGCTTCGGCGACGCGATTGCCGGTGACCGGGTGATCGCGCAGCATCTCCGGGATCCAGGCGCCGTTTAACCCCTCCTGGCGGCTCATCGCCTCGAAGAAATTCGCCATCGCGTTCGGGTCAAAGCCTGCCGAGGCGAGAAAGCCGATGCCGACGCGGTCCGCTTCGTATTCCTGCGCACGCGTGAAGTTGATCTGCTGCTGTATGGATGCGCCCTGGGCGGCGGCGATCGCGCCTTCCATGGCACTGCCGTTACCGCCGGCGGCGGCGCCGATCAGGATGGCAGCGAGAATCGTGGCCGCGGAGACTAATCCCTGCTTACTTTGCGCATTGATCTCGCGCGCGATATGGCGCTGGGTGACGTGCGCCGTTTCGTGCGCGAGCACGCTTGCGAGCTCCGACTCGTTTTGACT
>DATCBZ010000220.1:0-6241 GCA_036511555.1 Steroidobacteraceae bacterium | reverse complement strand
TGGCGCTGTCATACGTTTGCATGAACTACGTTTTCTACCTGATCGCGAACTGGTGCTTCCTGTACCTCGTGCAGGAGCGCCATTTCAGTAATCTTGAGGGCGGATGGTTGGCTGCGGCGCCACCGCTTGCCGCGGCGGCCGGTGCGGGCATCGGCGGCAAGCTGGCGGTCGATCTGTGCGCGCGCTTGGGCTTTCGCTGGGGATTCCGCCTGGTGCCGCTCGTGGCGTTGCCCACCGCAGGCGTCCTGCTACTCGTCACGGTGCTGGCCGGCAATCCTTATGCGGCAGTTTTGGCGCTCGCGCTGTGCTACGGCATTATCGAGCTGACCGAAGGGTCGTATTGGGCCGCGACGATGTTTGTCGCGCGCGCCGATACGATGTCGGCTACCGGCATACTCAATACCGGCGGCAACGTCGGCGGACTCATCGGCATTCCCATCGTTGCGTCGCTGTCGAGTCACGGTCACTGGACGAGCGCATTCGTACTGGGCGCGGTGTTTGCACTTGTCGGCGCAGCGGCATGGTTGGGAATTGACGCAACTCGTCCGTTCGTCGCAGAGAAACCCGCAACACGCGTGGCATAAGCGCGCGCTCTACACCTAATGCGGGCCCATGCCGGCCGCCTGCTAGCGCGCTGCGAGTACGTCGGCAATAGCGGGCGCAGCCGCCGGCACCGCGCGCCGATAGTCCTTGCCGACAAACGCTGCGACAGTGGCGGCGATCTGCGCTTGGGTCACGGGGGCAATGTCGGATCGCTCGCCCAGGGGCTGGGTATCGGGTCCCATGACAGCAATCCAGATATTCTCCGAGCCCTTCTCCTCGACGCCATGCTCCTTCCATTCGACCGGCCCGCTGCCGCGCCCATGATCAGCCGTGATGATGAAAGTGGTGCTGTCTTTGTACTGCGGCATTGCCTGCATCGTGCCCCAGAGCTCGGCGATGAAGCCATCGACGCGCTGCGCGCTGTCCAGAACGAGATCGTAGCGTCCCTGATGCGCCCAGTTGTCGGTTTCGCCGTAACCGACGAACAGAACGCGCGGCTTGCCGCTGCGCACGTAATCAAGGAGCGGCACCTGCACAAAGGCGTTAAAGACATCCTCCTCATCGAAGCGTGTGGTGGTGTCGTAGAGTCTTGCGAGCAGCGCGTCCTTTGACGCATCACCCGTTGCCGGCGGCCTCGACCAGCCGGTCTGCATCACCAGATGGCTGCGCGCCTTGTTGAATATATCGTCGTATATGTTCCAGGTGCCGTAGATCGCAACGCGGCCTGCGAATTCGGCTGCCTTGTTGAGCCACTCGAACACGGTCATGTTGGGGTTCGGACCGAATTCGTTGCTGTCAATCTTGGGATTTGGGAACCCGACAGACATCTCGTTGTAGCCAGGATAGGAGAAGGCGACGCCGTTGGTCACATGAGCAATGCTGCCTTTGGCCTGATTGCCAAAAATTTGACCGTGCGTCGCCACCGTGCCCCAAATGAAAGGAAACAGTACCCGGCGACGCTCCTCGGCAGTGTCGCGCCAGTATTTGTGTTTGAGCGCCTCATCTTCCATCCAGCTGCCGCCGTTCTTGGAGTCGAGGAGGAGCGGATCCGCACCGGTAAATACCTCCTGCCAGCGCAGCCCGTCGCTGACGATCAGTACCACGGTTTTGGTTTTCGGTGCGCTCGCATCCGCGCCGACGGTTACACACAGCGTCAATACGAATAAACACACGGCAAATGATTGGCGCATGAAAGAAGTCCGTGGTGACAGTAGAGGCGGAGCATAGTGTGATAAGCGCGCGCTGCGAAGACTATTCGTGATACGAGCGCAAGCGAGCCTCTGGCTTGCACGAATTTGCGCATCGGCCCGAGCCGCATAAACCCTGCAAGGGAGGAGGTGTGTTACTCATGAACTTTCTTCACAGGGCCGCGCGCCCGAGGATCCGGGCACACTCTTGACGGCTTGATTTAGCTTGCTGTACATACGTTTAGTAATCGCTGCGAGCGGCTCGCTAGGGCCGCGGACGGCGCCCCGGCCGCATTCGAGAGACTCACGGTGTCGACAAGGAACTCACACGCTATGGCATGGGACGGCTATCTGCCTGCGCGGCACGAGTCTGGCGGCGCCTGACTTGCCTCGTTACGCGCTTGCGGTTGGGGTTCTGACGTTGATCGCGAGCGCGCACCCATGCCTGGTCCATGCGCGCGCCGAAAAGAGTCCTACTTCAGGTGCGGCAGTACTTAAGGTCGGCGCGCTGACAATGCAGCGTTGTCGTAAGCCTGCGCGCTGGTGTGGAACGGTAGCGCGCCCGCTCGATCCGGCAGGCGCTGTGGCCGGAACGATTGCGGTGTACTTCGAGTACTACCGGCACTCGGCGCCCGGGGAGTCCCTTGGCGTATTGGTCGCAACCGAAGGCGGCCCCGGATATCCGGCTACCGAATCGCGCGATGAGTACCTTGAGCTATTCAAGCCACTACTCGGCGAGCGGGACCTGGTCATCATGGATAACCGCGGCACCGGCAAGTCGGGCGCCGCGCGCTGCAGGCGCCTGCAGACCGCGCCCGCCATTACCGAAGAGAACGTAGGCGAGTGCGGGCAGACGCTCGGCGTCACGGCCGCACTTTTCAGCACCGCCTTTGCCGCCGACGACCTTGCCGCGATTCTCGAGGCGCTCGGTGCGCCGCCGATCGACCTCTACGGAGATTCGTACGGCACCTATTTTGAACAGGTGTTCGCGCTACGACACCCGCGCATGCTGCGTTCGATCGTACTCGATGGCGCCTATCCGCTCGATGGGCCGGACTATGCGTGGTACCCAAGCTACGCACCGGCCATGCGCGATAAATTTAACATCGCCTGCCGCCGATCCGCTTTCTGCAGTCAGCTTCCGGGTGATTCGATGGCGCACATCGCCCCGGCGCTGGCGCTGTTGCGCGCCGCGCCTTTCCAGGCCCAGGCGCACGATTCGGACGGCAAACTCAGACGCTTCAGGGCAGAGGCGTCGCTATTGGCGACCGTGATGTTTGGCGGCGCGCCAGCTTTTGCAACGGTGCGCGAGCTCGATGCCGCCGCGCGCGCATTTGTGGCCGATGACCGGGCGCCGCTTCTGCGTTTAATGGCCGAGACCATTGTTGATGTCGATTCGCGCGACGCGAGCGAAGATCCGACGAAATTCAGCGCGGCACTCGCAGCAGCCGTGATGTGCCAAGACACTCCGCAGATCTTTGACATGCATCTCTCGCCGGCGTTGCGTATCGCGGATCGCGACAAGGTGCTTGCGCAGCGGCGGCGCATGGCACCCGAGACCTATGCGCCATTTACCATTGACGAGTATCGCGGCATGCCGCTTGATTACAGCTTTATCGATGAATGCGCCATGTGGCCAGTGGCGCCACAGGAGCATCCCGCCGCGAGCGTCGCGCCCCCGCGTGCATCTTATCCAGACATCCCAGCGCTCATCGTTTCGGGCGAACTTGACAACATGACGACGATGGCTGACGGCGCGGCTGTCGCAAAACATTTTGCGCACGGGCGGCAAATCATTGTCGCCAATAGTTTTCATGTCAACGCGCTGCCCCATGCGCGTACTGACTGTGGCGCCAAGATCGTCCGCCACTTCGTGCAGACCTTGGACGTCGGCGACACGCACTGTACCCACGAGGTGCCCGAAATACGCCTGGTCGCAAAGTTTGCACGCCACATGGCAGAGCTTGCGCCGGCGCAAGCTCTGCCGGGCAATGCGGCTAGCGACCAGCAACTGCGTGCCGTCGCCGCCGCCGTAGAAACGGCAGCCGACGTCATGGCGCGCCTGGCATCCAATTCAACCGGCGCGGGGGTGGGGCTTCGCGGCGGCACGTTCAAATACCGCGCGACGGACTCTGGATACCACTTGACACTGCATGCGGTGCGCTGGACAGAGGATCTGGCGGTGTCCGGTTCCCTTAACTGGCAGCCTGGCGGTGGCAGCGCTGACGGCAAGCTCACTCTTGATGGCCCGCGCGACGCACGGGGCGTCGTGAACATCGAGTGGCTCGAAGGGGCGGCGCAGGCCCGCGCGCAGGTGCATGGCAAGCTTGCTGGTGCCGCGGTTGCCGCCGAAACGCCTGCGCCCTGATTCGGTACTGCTGCGGGTGCAATAGAAGTCGCGGGCAGACGCACGGCGCTGCTGTCGCGCCAAGTGAACGCCTGCGCGCGGCTTGCCCTGCGGCTCGCGCGTCTGCGATCGGCGGAGTAAAGACGTGATCGCGCACATGCGAAGCGCCGAACTCGCGTAGCATTCGCTCATAACGCGAACATTTTTGGAGTGCAGCGGGCGATGCGCGATGTAGATTCTGCGACGGTCTTCGGTGAGCGCGAGTCGCTTCGGTGTAGGGAGGACTTTCCTTCTCTGCGGCGGGTGTTCGACGGCCATGCGGTGGCGTTTCTCGATGGTCCGGGCGGTACGCAGGTGCCGACGGCAGTGATTGATGCAATAGCCGACTGCTACCGTAATCGCAACGTCAACACGCACGGCAACTTTCCGCCGTCGGCGGAGCTTGACCAGCGGCTGTTGGATGCGCGCACGGCGGTAGCCGACCTTCTAGGTGCGCCCGGCCCGGAGCGAATATCGCTCGGACAGAATATGACGACGCTTGCGTTTTCTCTGGCGCACGCTTTGGCTGGCACGATCAAAAATGGCGATGAGTTATTGATCACGCAATTGGACCATGAGGCGAATCGCGGTCCCTGGAAACTTTTGCAGCAACATGGCGCCATCATTCGGGAGGTGCCGCTGTTGCCGAGCGGCGCACTTGACTACGTCGCGATGCGCGGCCTGATCAACGAGCGCACGCGACTATTTGCGCTCGGCTGCTCATCCAACGCGATCGGCACGGTGAATGAACTCGCCTTGGCACGACGATTGACGCAAGAGGTCGGTGCGCTCCTGATCCTCGACGCCGTTCACTACGCGCCGCATTTCCCCGTCGATGTTCAGAGCCTCGATCCGGATTTCCTGCTTTGCTCGGCATATAAGTTCTACGGGCCGCACGTCGGCATACTCTATTCGCGTCCGGGTGCGCTCGAGGCACTGACACCCGACCGGCTGATCGTGCAGGAGGACGTCGCGCCGTACCGAATTGAGACGGGCACGCTGAACGCAGCGGCAATTGAAGGCGTCGCTGCGGCGATCGACTATCTCGCCAGCTGGGGTCGGGGCGAATCCCGACGCGCAGCATTGATCGACGCAGTCTCTGCCATCGGGGCCTATGAACACGGCCTTGGCGAATTTCTTTGGTCGGAACTCGGAGCGATTCCCGGCGTACGCTTGTGGGGACTGCCATTTACGTCTGGTGAGCGCGCACCGACCGTTTCATTCACCATGGCACGCGTCGACGCCGGCGCCATCGCGCGCCGCCTTGGGGCGGTCGGGATTTGTGTATGGGACGGCGATTTTTACGCGCCGCGTCCAGTGCAAGTGCTGCAAGCGCCCGGTGGCTCGATGTTGCGCGTCGGCTTTTCCATGTACAACACGCGCGCGGAGGCGATGCGCCTCATCTCCATCGTTAAGGAACTTTCGTAGCGGGTGCTTGCAGTAGCCGCCATCGCAATTCAAACCACCGCTGCGGAAGAATTGGCGAGCGGTCGCAGTGGGAATAGGCGCAGCCGTCAAATTAATCCGCGACAAAGCGTAAAGCGATCCATGCAACCCTCAAGACAAAGGTGAACGTGCGATGAAGGCCATTGTGCTGCGCGAGACGGGCGGACCGCAGATGTTGCGTTTCGAGTCAGTGACGCTGGGTGCTCCCGGGCCCGATGAAGTGCGCTTGCGCCACACCGCGATCAACGTCAATTTTCACGACACCTATGTGCGCACCGGCCTGTATAAAACATTGCCGTTGCCGGGTATTCCGGGGCTGGATGCGGTGGGCGTGGTCGAGGCGGTAGGTGCGGCGGTCAATGATCTGAAGCTCGGCGACCGTGTTGCCTATATCACGCAGTCCTACGGTGCATACGCCGAGGAGCGCTTGATCAAGGCTGAGCGCGTGATGCGTGTTCCGGATGACATCGATGATCGCACGACCGCAGCTACGCTCCTGCGCGGCCTTACTGTGGTGATGCTGCTGACCAAGGTGCACCGTTTGAAACGCGGCGAGGTGTATCTCGTGCATGCGGCTGCGGGCGGGGTCGGCAGACTTCTGTGCCGATGGGCGACGCACTTAGGCGCCGAGGTCATCGGCACGGCAGGCAGTGAAAAGAAGGCCGCGCTTGCGATGCAG
>DATCBZ010000219.1:0-2927 GCA_036511555.1 Steroidobacteraceae bacterium | reverse complement strand
TCATCGCGGTACCGTAGATACCAGCGATAAATACCGCCTTTTGTATGGGCTTCTGGCCAATGCGTATGGTGTTGGTGTCCCCCGGCAAGCCCAGATTACCGATTTCGATGTTATTACTGCCGGTCGTTAGGGTGTGTCCGGCTTGATTGCCGACTGCAATATTGTTATTGCCGGTCGTGTTTTGAGCTAGCGCTTGATAGCCCACACCAGTGTTTTGGGCACCGCTGGTGTTGTTGGCGAGCGCCACAGAGCCGACTGCAATATTGAAGTAGCCGTCCTGGTTACTAAAGAGCGTATCAATGCCGAGCGCCGTATTGTCGACGCCTATCGTGTTGGTGCGCAGCGCCTGATAGCCAAAACCGGTATTGTCATTGCCCGTAGTGTTGGATTGCAGCGTGTACACGCCGGATGCGGTATTCAAACTGCCACTCGTGTTGGCCGTGAGCGCATAGGCTCCGGAGGCGGTGTTGTAGTTGCCGCTGGTGTTTACCTCGAGCGCGTAGGCGCCGAACGCCGTGTTTTGACTGCCGTCTTCGTTCTGCAACAGCGCCTGTGAACCCGAGGCGGTGTTGTTGCCGCCGGTCGTATTTGAATACAGCGCCTCGTAGCCGGAGGCGGTGTTGTTCGCGCCTAAGCGGGCGAGGCTGTGAAGCGCATCCGTTCCCATGGCGGTGTTGAAAGCCTGGTCGCTTACGACTACGTCGGGCGGCTGCTTGGCGTAAGTAGCCGCTGCAGCGACGCAGGCGATCAGGGCCAAAGGAAACGTACGGGAGATTTTCATGGTGTGTGCCTTATGCGCTCCTGTTAGACCCAACTGCCTTTTACGCCCGGGCGACACGGCCAATCCCCACGATTTGCCGCGCGCCGATGGCAGGTGTGCGATCGTTCGAGTTGATCTTTGTGCGTCGAGAATTGCGCCTTCCACCGCGGGAGTCAACCCGCCGCGGGCTGCGGCGGCTGTAAATTGACGCCAAGTCATGCAACCATGCTGCGCGCCTGAGCTTTCTGCTCGCGCTGCGCGCGTGGTCTAATTATGTCTACTCCTCGAAATAAGCAGCAGCACCTCGTCGCCCGTCCGGACGGTGAGCCGCGCCTTGGTGATTTCCGGCTGGTGGAGGTTTCCATTCCGGAGCTTGCGCCCGGCCAAGTGCTGGTGCGGCATCATTACTTGAGCCTCGATCCCTATATGCGCGGCCGGATGAACGTGAGTAAGAGCTACGCCGCCGAGCAGCCGCTCGACGCCGTCATGCTCGGCGGTACCGTCGGTGAGGTGGTCGCGTCCAGGAGCGACGCATTCACCGCCGGCGACGCGGTACTAAGCATGGGTGGATGGCAGCAGTTCCAGGTGGTCGACACTGCGGATCCGCCCGTCCTACACAAAGTAGATGCCACGCGCATACCGTTGGCGGCGTACCTCGGTGCAGTGGGCATGCCCGGTGTTGCCGCCTGGTATGGACTTGAAAAGATCATTGCGCCCAAAGCAGGCGAAACGGTAGCTGTCAGTGCCGCAAGCGGCGCGGTGGGTGGCGTGGTGGGGCAACTGGCAAAGATCCGCGGCGCGCATGCAATCGGTATTGCAGGTGGCCAGGAGAAATGCCGCTACGTCGTTGACGAGCTCGGCTTTGATTCCTGTATTGACTACCGGCAACACCCGGATGCGCGCGCCCTCGCCGCGGCGCTCGGCGAGGCGTGCCCAAATGGCATTGACGGTCACTTTGAGAATGTAGGCGGCATGATTCTGGATGCGGTGATGCTGCAATCGAATCCGTTCTCGCGCGTGGCGCTGTGCGGCACGATCGCCGGCTACGACGGTCAGCCAATCCCGATCGCAGCGCCGCGGCTCATTCTCGTCAATCGCATGAAAATCGAGGGCTTCATCGTCAGTGACCACATGGATCTTTGGCCGCAGGCTCTCGCGACATTAGGCGCACTTGTCGCATCCGGGCACCTCACGTATCGGGAGACCGTCGCTCAGGGGATTGAAGCTGCGCCGGCGGCTTTCCTTGGTATGCTCAAGGGCAGGAACTTCGGCAAGCAGCTCGTGAAACTCATCTGAATCCACAAGCTTGCGCAAGATGGAGGCGATGGGCGCTCGCGCCGACACCTGTGCGCCAAGCGTCGTCACGCAGATACGTTGGGGATTTTCGCTAAATGTTGCGCCATTATTCGCTACACTTGCAGCGTTGTTTGGCCACCTGCAGGGCCTTACGCACCTGAAAAATCGCGTCTACGGCCCGCACCAATTGACGCCCCAGACCTTAAGCACGTGAAGCCGTGCGGTGAGTGAATTCGTAAATGACGCAACGTGATCTTGTGACCTCTCGCCGGACCGGCTGGTTCGGTCGTCACACGCTAATAACGATGCCCGGCGGAGAAACGACGGCGCTCGTCAAGTCGCGACCGACGCGTAATCCCATCTCACAACTCTCGCGCACGCAGGAGTATTTCGTCGAATGGAACGCGGAGCGGTTGGGAATATCGGCCGCGGAGAGTCGCACGCGCTACGTTCAGTCTTGGAACGCTGTGCCGGGCGGTCACAACGGCAAGGCCTTCGAGAAATTCCACGGCCAGTGCTACGACCTCTTCAAGGTGTTCGCCGACGACAGCCCGAAGGAGGTGATCGAGGCGTATCAACTGCATGGCGTCGTTCACTTCCTGACGATGCTGACGTATCCGGAACCGCAGTGGTCCTCTCAGGACATCATTGTGAAGCAGTTCCGCGAGAAATCGTCGATCAGTATTCTCGATTTTGGCTGTGGGCTTGCACAGCACTCCCGCACACTCGCGGAATACTTGCGCGGCAGGGGCCTCGAAGTCAGCGTTGTTCTGGCCGACATTCCCACGATACGCAAGGACTTCCTCATTTGGTGGGGTAAGCGGTGCTCAATTCCGCTCATGTTTCTCGATTGCACCACCGCACACCCGAT
>DATCBZ010000218.1:0-3386 GCA_036511555.1 Steroidobacteraceae bacterium | reverse complement strand
ACCTCATCCACTGAACTTGCCATTACCAAGAGTGATGGCTCGGTGGTTGCTATCCATCCGCTGTGGTTGCGCGAGCGGTGCCAGGATGCATTGAGTATCGATCGCGGCACGCGTCAGCGGCTCTACGATCCCTCGGACCTTGACCTTGAGATCGCATTGGCTGACATCCATGAGCGCTCGCCAGGCGAGTATCGCGTGCGCTTTTCTGACGGTCATGAAGCGGACTTCAGCGCGGCGCAGATTCTTGCCGAAGCGGCGCTTGAACCCGGCGATGCGGACTGCGTTGCGCCCGAGCTGTGGGATGCGGCACTGATGAGTCTGCCACGCGGGACGTGGCGCGCCGCAGCCAGCGACGCTGAGCATTTTGCGTGGCTTGAGCAATTTCTGCGTTTTGGCTTCATTATTTTCTGCGGCGTTCCCACCGATCGCCAGGAACTATTCAAGATTGCGGAGACGTTCGGCTTCACCCGCACCACGAACTTTGGCGCGCTGTTTGACGTGCGCTCAACCCCCGAAGCAAGCGACCTTGCCTACACCTCAATCGCGCTGGATCCGCATACCGACAATCCGTACCGCAATCCCGTACCCGGCGTGCAGCTCCTGCATTGCCTCGTCAATGAGACCTCCGGGGGCTTGTCGACGCTGGTTGACGCCTTTGCGGTCGTTGCAGCGCTTGAAGCGCGCGATCCTGAGGCCTTTCGCATCCTTTCAAGCACCGCCGTGCGCTTCCGTTACACGGATGCGAGGACCGAGCTTATCGCAAGCGCCGCGCCGATCGACCTTGACGTCACGGGCAAAGTGCGTGCGGTGCACTTCAGCCCGCGCCTTGATTTCGTGCCGCTGCTGCCGCGCAGGGAACTCGTGGCTTACTATCGGGCACGCAGAGCATTCGATCATATGCTGCGCGCGCCGGAGTTTGAGATCCGCTTTTTACTTCGCCCGGGCGATCTGCTGATGATGGATAACTGCCGCCTGCTGCATGGGCGCACCGGCTTTAATCCGACCGAGGGCCTGCGTTATCTGCAGGGGTGCTACATTGACATCGACGGACCGCGCAGTCTGTATCGCGTGCTACGCAAGAGGTTATCGCCGTGACAAAAGTCGTCAGTTTCAGTCGCATGGCCGATGGCACGCGTGAGGACTACCTGTTGCTCGATCGTGCGGAGCGCGAGTACGCGCGCACGCTGCCGGAGCGTGTGCTGGCCGCGCTTGCAAAGCTCGACCACTCGCTCGAGGGCTACCGGCTAAGCCGTCTGGAGCATTGCCTGCAGACCGCGACGCGTGCGCTCAACGACGGCGCGGATGAGGAACTCCTCGCAGCGGCCCTGGTGCACGACATCGGCGATGAATTTGCGCCCTATAACCACGCGGAGGTTGCCGCGGGGGTAATCCGGCCGTACGTGCGTGCCGAAGTGACCTGGATCGTGGAACAGCACGGCCTCTTTCAGACCTACTATTACGCGCATCACCTGGGCGGCAATCGCGATGCACGCGAGCGCCTGCGTGAACACCCGTGGTTCGAGGCTTGTGCCAGTTTTTGCGAGCGCTGGGATCAGGCATCGTTTGATCCCAACTATCCAAGCCAGCCGCTCGAGGCCTTTGCGCCGCTGATCCATCGCATCTTTGGGCGTGCGCCGCACGATCCGCGTTACGTTGCTGCGCCGTAAAAGTGCGCTGCAGTTTAGCGATCCGCCATTTGAATCTCGAGCAGGCGCCGCCGCTCGGCGCGGCGCATGAAGTAGCCCGCAAGGATCACGCACGCGCCGACCACAACGATGATGATGCTCGCGAGGGCATTGACATCGGGACTCAACCCGAGCTTCACCTTCGAGTAGATCACCATCGGCAGCGTGCTCGCTCCGGGGCCTGACACGAAACTTGAGATCACCAGATCATCAAGCGACAAGGTAAAGCTCAAAAGCCACCCCGCAGCTAAGGCCGGCGCAATGATCGGCAGCGTCGTATCGACAAAGGCGCGCACCGGGCCCGATCCCAGATCCATTGCCGCCTCTTCAAGGGACAGATCCGCACTTTGCAGGCGTGACTGCACCGTGATGGTCACATAGGCCGTGCAGAAGCCGATGTGCGCAATGATGATGGTCGTGAATCCGCGATGCGGCCAGCCGAAGAACTGCAGCATCGCAACGAACAGCAAGAGCTGCGTGATGCCGGTAATCACCTCCGGCATGACGAGCGGCGCATTCACCATGCCCGTCAAGAGCAGGCGGCCGCGGAATTTGCGATAGCGAGTGAGCGCAATCGCGGCGAGCGTGCCGAGGATGACCGCGCCGGTTGAAGCGAGAACGCCGATTTCAAGCGACAGTGCGGCAGCATTGAGGATCTGGCGGTTGTGCAGGAGCTCCGTATACCAGGTCGTTGAGAAGCCGCCCCAGACATTCACCAGCTCCGAGGCGTTGAACGAGTAGCCGATCAATACCAGGATCGGGATGTACAGAATCGCAATCCCAAAGCACAGTATCGAGAACAGGACCGGTGAGAAGCGCTCGGACACGGTTACGCTCCCAGGTCCTTGACGTGGTAGTGCTGATAGAGCGCGATCGGACCTGCGAGCAGCACCAGAAACGCGATCGCAACCGCCGAGGCCACGGGCCAATCACGGTTATTGAAGAACTCATCCCACAGCACCCGGCCGATCATGAGATTGTCGGGGCCGCCCAATAACGAGGGGATGACGAATTCGCCGATGGCCGGAATGAACACCAGCATGGAGCCTGCGATGACGCCGGGCATGGACAAGGGCAGCGTGATATCGAGAAACGCGCGCCACGGCGGGTTACCCAGATCCGCAGCCGCCTCGAGCAAGGTGTGGTCGAGCTTCTCTAAAGTTGCGAATAGCGGCAGCACCATGAACGGCAGATACGAATAGATGATGCCGAGGTACACCGCAACCGTCGTGCGCATGATCTTCAGCGGATGATCAATGATTCCAAAGCGCAGGAGCGCCGTGTTCAGAAGGCCGTTCTCGCGGATGATTCCTTCCAAGGCGTACACCCGCAGCAGGAACGAGGTCCAGAACGGCAGGATGATGATGAGGAGCAGGATGCTCTGCGTCGCCTTGGACGATCGCGACATCGCATACGCCATCGGATAGCCGATGAGAAGGCAGATGAGCGTCGAGAAGAACGCGGTCCGCAGCGAATACATGTACGAGACGGCGTAGACCTCATCCGTCAGCAGATACTTGTAGTTGGCCAAGCTCAACGAGACGTTGATGTGCTTGTCGGGTGACACCGAGAATACCGCGGTGTAGGGCGGGACATGGATCGCGGTGTCGGCGAAGCTGATCTTGAGCGCGATGGCGAACGGAATAAGGAAGAATACGATCAGAAAAATGAGCGGCGGGGCGATGATGAGCCAGTGGCCGC
>DATCBZ010000217.1:0-2441 GCA_036511555.1 Steroidobacteraceae bacterium | reverse complement strand
TGAAGCGGCGCGCCTCCAGGCCCTCGTAATAGGTCTGCGCCTTGGGCGATATCGCAAGGAAGCGCGGCATCACGCGCTGCTCGCGGGCGTTTTGGCGCTGCTCGAGCAAGGCTTTCGGGTGATCGGGATCTTCGCGGTCCAGGTGCCGGTCATAGCAGCGCACGTGCCGGGCAATGAGCTGCTCTTGGGCGTAAATACACACCCGCTCCGGATAGGCTTTGACGATCACGCGCTGGTTCGCGTACTTCGCAGGCACGGAGTAACGGTTGGTATCGAGGGAGACGCGGAACTGACTCGAGGCGCGCACGTTCAGGACCCGGCCGAGATCGTACGCATTCGGGTTCGGTCGGCGTAGGCTCTCCCGCTCCTCGGCGTAGAGGTCTACCGGTCGGCGGTGCGTCTCGCCATGCTCGCGCACGTTGGCGATCTCGTTCAGCCACAGCTGCGCTGCCGGGTTCACCGCCGAGAAGTCGGTGAACTCCGTGCCTCGCAGGAAGTTTTTTTTCACATACCCAACGCCCGATTCGACGCGGCCCTTCTCGTTTCCGGCGGCGACATTACATGGCACGATTTTAAAGTTGTGATGCCGCGCGTAGTCCAGATATCGTGGGTTGAAGACCGGCGCGACACCGGTCAGGCGCCGCAGTACCGCGGACTTGAGGTTGTCCACCATGACCTTCTCCGGCACCCCGAGCGCAGCGAACGCCCGCTCGTGGCAGCCCAAGAAGTGCTCCATGGTCTGCGCGACCGTGAACTCCACGTAAATTTGGCGCGAGTAACACTGCACCATCACGAAGAAGCTCAGGCGCCTGCGCGTATTGCCGACCGCGACCGATCCATAGACTCCCCAATCGACCTGGGCGCATTCACCTTTGGTGAAGACGAGCTTCAGGTACGCCTTCTGCTTCGGTGGCCGGACTCGGCGCACGTAGCTGTTGACGATGGTCTTACCGCCCTGATAGCCGGCTTCTCGCAGGCGCTGGAAGATTTGCTGCGCGCTCAGGTCATGCGCTTCGAGCCAGCGGACGATTTGTCCCTTGTAGGGATCGAGTTGGCTGCCGCGCGGTGGGTTCGCGCGTTGCGCATAGCGTTCCCGCCGTGACCACTTCGAGACGGTCTGCCGATGCAGCTCCAACGCCTGGGCGGTCTGTTCGATCGAGAGGCCCAGCCGATCACGATGGTCACGGATTTTGCAGTACGTCTCGTAGTCGATCACCGGCGCGGCTCCTCCGTCTCGCCGGGTGCGGTGAGCCGCGCCCGCAGCCGCGCAATGCCGCGTTCGACCGAGTGCACACCCGTCACCCGCGGTGTTGCCGCTGCCGTGTCGAGCGACAGCACTTGATACAGGGGTCGTTGGTAGGCGATCAGGTCCAGACTGATGAGCTGGGTGCGCGCGGCCACCAGCCGCGGTGCCGGCATCGAGAGCAGGCGCTCCAGGCTCGCCTCGCCGTAATAGCTCAGGCCTTGCGCATCGGCCACCGTGACCAGCACGAGATACAAGCCGATGGCATCGACGCCGCAGCGCTCAAGGTGCCGGTCGCGCACCAGTCGTTGATCGATCCAGCTGAACTGCGTCGGCACCCGCCGCAGCCGCTCGGCTCGCAGCACCCTTTTGACCGCCATCGCGCACCTTCCTCGCCAAGATGTCCTGGCCGAGTTGTAGCAAGCCGCGGGCGGTGCTCGCGATGTCGTCTTGCAAGGTAGAGTCGCTTAAATGGGCAATTAAACCAATCAGCACAGGGCCTTGCAGTCGAAGCGCGTCTTGTAAGGCTAAAGAGGACGTTTCTTCATGAGATTCATGCGCTTGCGCTGGAAGGGCGTCTTGTAAGGTACGCCGCCTATACCGCGCGGTATTGCGCCAGTAGCCGGGATGATTCCGTTGCCACTCGCGCACCCGGGCGGCGTTGTCGGCTTCACGGAAGTAGTTTCTGTTCTGTGGCTTGGCGAGCCAGCGGCGCTGCCGCGCCGCCTTCCCGGCCGCTCGACACGACTGCCTTGGGCAGTACTTCTGGCGCCCGCGATTGCGCACATCCAACATGAAATTATCCCCGCAGCACAGGCACTTGCATTCTCTTCGCTTAGCCATGGATCCCTCGCTTGAGGATCCATCTTCACCGACGACAGCCACGCGACCGTCAACGCCACCGGCATCAACACCGACGGGAAGAAAACCGACGCAAATAAGACGATTTAAAAATGTTCATCCGAAGAAAACGGACGAAGAAGATGACGGTGTTCAGACCGCTGGAATTAGACGAAGATCAAGTCGCCGCTGACAGGATCGTGACAACGTCGCTGTCTTGGCGCGCAGCTGACCCTCACCAAAGTGGCAATTAGCCATTTAGGGACGCCGCCGCGTGGGTAAAAGCCGTTTGGCCACTGAGTTCGCAGCCCGCCTCTCCGGCTATCGGTCGATTCTGATCACAGGCATGGCTCCTGAC
>DATCBZ010000216.1:0-5175 GCA_036511555.1 Steroidobacteraceae bacterium | reverse complement strand
GGTTGCGGCACTGTTTTGCAAGCCACAACGAGAGCCGCGCCAACGAGCACCATGAGCGCGGCGGCGCGCCTCATGAGGCGACCGGCGGCAGGAGCCGCGTGAGCGTACTTTTCAGAAGCGCAGCCGAGGGATCCCGCGCCAGCGCCGCAGCCCAGACTTTGCGTGCCTGGGCTTCATCGCCGCTCCTCCACAGTGCCTCTCCGAGGTGCGCTGCGATGTCTGCGTCCTGGCCGATGGCAAAGGCGCGCTGCAATATCGGCACGGCGCCGCGAACATCGCCGCGCTTGAAGCGTACCCAGCCTAAGCTATCGAGCACCGCGGGATTATCCGGCGTGATCGCAAGTGCCTGGCGAATGAGGCGCTCAGCGCGCGGCAGCTCAAGGCCATGATCCGCGAGCGTATAGCCGAGCGCGTTCAAAAGATTCGAATCCTCGGGCCGCTCCGCGATCATGCGCTCGAGCATCACGACTGAATCGCGCACCTTGCCCGCGCGTTCCAACAGGACCGAGAGCTCGTACTCGAGCACCGGATGGCGCGGATGCACCTCTAGCGCCGCATCAATCAAGGCAACGGCTGCGTCGCTTTCATCGTGGTCGGCGAGCAGGTGCGCCTTGGTGATCGTCAGCTGAAAGCTCTGTTCCGGGTGCGCCACTGCGTAGTCGTCGAGGAGTGCAAACGCTGCGGCCCGGTCGCTTGCAATAAGAAGTGCCGCCGCGCGAGTGCGCGCCGTAAGCCCGAGCGCGGAATTTTCCAGCTGGCGATAACCCGCCAACGCCGCCGCCTTATCGCCGTCGCGCGATGCGATGTCGGCGAGATACAGAATCACCCCTTCGCCCACATCGCCGCGTGCCGCAAGGTCCGTGAAGCGTCGCTGCGCCTCGGCAAGATCGCCCGCATCAAACGCCAGTATCGCCAGGCGCTGCTCGGCCTCGGTCGCCGTACTGCCGCCGGCTGCGTGCAGCCGTTCGAGCTCTTCGCGCGCCTCTTCCCGACGGCCGAGCGTCACGAGAACTTCTGCAAGCTCAAAGCGGCCGGTTTTCGGGTCCGCCTCCGTCACTGCATGCGCCTGGGAGATGGCCTCCGGCGCATCACCCTGCATGACCGCCACGCGCGCAAGCACGCGGATCGCCGCGGCGAGATCCGGCTTCTTTTCGAGCGCTTGGTGCGCATAACGTGCCGCCTGCGCGCTGTCGTAGGCGTCGAGCGCCAAAGCTGCGAGCACGGTGAGAGTTTCGGCGGATGCATTCGTCCCAATCGCGGTGCTCATCACCGCCAGTACTGCCGGCGCCTCCGCCTCTTCGAGAAGAGCGGTCGTCAGATCGGCGACGCGGGCGTCAACATTCGCTCCAGCTGCAGCTATGGCGGTTGCGACCGCGGCGCGCGCTTGCGGAATCTTATAGAGCTTCAGAGCAATGGCGGCGTAAGTGGTCGCGGCGTCCGCATCCGCCGGCGCGAGAGCCCGCCAGCGCTGCGCCGATTGCCAGGCTGCCGGGAGATCCTCGCAGGCCAGGCCCACTTCGCTTGCGCGTTTGGCGATGGGCGCGCCGCTGTGCGCCGCGGCCGCCGCGTAGTCTTCGGCCGCCAGTCTGCAATCACCGTGCTCGAGTGCGAGTTCGGCGAACAGCGTAAGGGTGCTCGGGTCTTTGGTGTGCTCGTCTATGGACGCCGTGCGCGCCGCCGAGCAACCTGCAACCGTCATGTAAGCGACGGCGCTCAGAGCCCCCACGATGCTGATCCCAAGCCGATTCATGGAAGTCACTATAAAGTGTCTGGCCATGCCGCGCACCGCGCGACCCGAAGCTCGATATTCATGAAGGACACGATCCGCCAACGCATTGAAAGAATGACCGATCGCTTTGAGGAGGTCGGCCGCCTGCTCGGCACCCCGGAAATCGCCGGCGGTTCGCAGCAGTTTCGCGAACTATCGATGGAATACGCACGCTTGCAGCCGCTCGTGGAGCGCTACGGGCGCTTTCGCGACCTGGAACGCGAGCTCGCGGCAGCCGAGGTGCTCACGACAGATTCGGATCCGTCGATGCGCTCACTTGCTGCCGATGAGGTCGTTAGCGCCAAGAAAGCCATCGAAGCGGCCGAACCGCCGCTTCTTTCGATGCTGATCCCGGTCGATCCACGCGACGATAACAACATTTTTCTCGAGGTGCGCGCCGGCACCGGCGGGGATGAAGCGGCGATCTTTGCCGGCGACCTGATGCGCATGTACGCACGCTACGCCGAGTCAAAGGCTCTGACGGTCGAGCTCATCAGCGAGAGCCCCGGCGATCACGGCGGCTTCAAGGAAATCGTGAGCCGCATCGCCGGCCGTCAGGTCTTCGCGCGTTTCAAGTTCGAGTCGGGAACGCACCGCGTACAGCGTGTGCCGGCAACCGAAGCGCAGGGAAGAATCCACACCTCAGCCTGCACGGTTGCGATCCTGCCCGAGCTTGAAGAGGTCGAAGCCATCGACATCAATCCGGCGGACCTGCGCATCGATACCTATCGCGCCTCCGGTGCGGGAGGCCAGCATGTCAATAAGACCGACTCCGCCGTGCGCATCACCCATGTGCCAAGCGGCATCGTGGTGGAGTGCCAGGATGAGCGCTCGCAGCACAAGAACCGTTCCCGTGCGATGGCGCTATTAAAGGCGCGTCTGCTCGCGGCCGAGCAGGCGAAGCAGGACAACGAGCGCGCGCACTCGCGCCGCCTGCAGGTCGGCAGCGGCGATCGCTCCGAACGCATTAGAACGTACAATTTTCCGCAGGGACGCGTCACGGATCATCGCATTAACCTCACTCTCTATAAGCTCGCCGATATCATGAACGGCGACTTGGACGAACTTCTCGACGCGTTGCAGCGCGAGCACCAGGCCGAGGAACTAGCGGCCGGGGAATGAAGGTGTTCGTCGACAGCGCGACCGGCGTGGATGTTGCGCTCGCGATTGCGGGACCGGGGGCGCGCGCCGCGGCTTTCCTCGTCGACTGGGTCTTTCGTATCATCCTCGCCATCGCCTGGTATCTCATCGCAGCCCCGCTCTACAACCACCGCTTAAGCTTGGCAAGTCCGCTGGAGCCGCACACGGCGTGGTTCGTGTTGGTGGTCGGCCCGCCGATTGCAATCTTCCTCCTCTATCACGTTGTGCTGGAAGTTCTGATGGCGGGCCAAACGCCCGGCAAACGCTTGGCTTGCGTGCGCATCGTCGCGCAGGACGGTGCGACTCCCACTGTCGGTGCATTGCTGGTGCGCAACGTATTTCGTGTCATTGACAGTCTGCCGGTGATGTACGGCGTCGGTCTTCTGACATCAATCCTGCGTGACGATCACGTGCGCATCGGGGATCTCGCCGCGGGCACGCTGCTGATTTACGATCACAGCGGCATTGCCATGCCCACATCAACCGATCCGCGGATGACGCATTGGCAGGCGGCCGCCGCACGGGCGCGCCGCCTCGCAAGCGGTCGCGCGCACGATGAGTCCGACGCGAGCCGCATGCTCGAGGACTACCGCCTGCTCGCCCACGATCTGGCGCGCACGCGCCGCGCCGGCGCACAAGCTCCGGCGCTTGAGTTTCTGGAAGCGGCCTATGCGCGCGCGCATGCGACGCTGCATCACGGTGCCTGGCACGCGGGGGACGCGCTCTTGAGTCTGTTCCGCGATCAGCTGCCGGATGTCGTGCAGTGGCTGCGGCCCTATATTTTGTGGGTGACGCTGCTCTTTGTCGTATCGGTATTCGCGGGCGGCTGGATGGTGCACACCTATCCTGCGCTGATTAATCTCTTCGCCTCGCCGCAATTGATCGCAACGGTGGAGCGCGGCGAGCTGTGGACCCACAGCCTTTTGAACGTCGTGCCTTCATCGATGCTGTCGCTGCAGATCCTGACGAACAACATTGTTGTCAGCATGTTTGCCTATTGCGCGGGGTTTCTGTTTGGCCTCGGCACCTTCTACGTTGTCGGCCTGAACGGCCTCATGCTAGGCGCCGTATTTGCGTTCACCGCGCAGCACGGACTCGATACGGAGCTTTTTGGTTTCATCGTCGCTCACGGCTGCGTTGAGATCTCGGTGATGTGCCTCTCGGGTGCCGCAGGCGCCGCGGTGGGTGAGGCCTTGATACGCCCGGACACGCCACGGCGCGCGGAGGCCTTTCGCAAGGCCGCCCTGCGCTCGGGGAAGCTCCTGTTCGCCTGCGCCGTTCTCCTCGTCGGCACCGGACTCATCGAAGGCTACGTGTCCCCGGATCCGCACGTCCCGTTCTGGATGCGCGTCGCGATTGGCGTGGGTTACTGGTTTGTGATGCTGGCTCTGTTGCGCGGCTGGTTCTTCGGCAGGCGGAACGATGAACGCTTGCAGCTGCCCGCCTAGTCTCAGATCCGGCGCCGTCGGCGCAGTTTTTCGTATTCATCAAATATGGCCTCCTGCAGCGCCTCCTCCCGCGTCGCGATCACCGGTGCGCCAAGGCGCCGCAGCTGCAGGCGTTGCGCGACGCCACGGCCCTCCTGCTCGAGGGCCGCGAGCGCCACCCACGGATCGCGCCATTTGCGCGCTTCGCGCCGCGCAAGCTCATGAATCTCATCGCTGCGGACGCCTGCGACGACCACCAGATGCGGCGGTGCGAGGAGCCGAACGGCGCGCGCAAGCGGCGCGGCGGCGGCCACCTCATCTAGATCAGTCAGCCAGATAACAAGACTGCGATGCTTCAGAAGCGTGCGGATCGCAAGTCCGGCGCGCACGGGATCGGAATTCCCGGACTGCGCGCTCAAACGCGCAAGCGTGCTCTGCAGACGCGCGACGGCGCGCAGTCCGCGCTCCGGGGCACACACAGCCAGCACCTGTTCGGCAAACACAACGAGCCCGACGCGATCGTCATTGGGCGTTGCAATCTGGGCAAAGCGGGCGGCAATGTTGGCATACAGGCCAAAGCGATCCAGGACTCCGGCGCGCACGCGCGAGAAGCGGCCCGCATCAAGCGCTATCAGGATGTCAAGGTGCTGATCTTCGCTGAATTCGCGCGTCACAAGCTCACCGCTTCGCGCGCTCGCCTTCCAGTCGACGCGCGCGAGCGGATCTCCTGCCGCATAGGCGCGCAGCTGATACAGCTCCGAGCCTGCGCCAAGCGAACGCCGGCCGCGCACGCCGCTGAGCCGGCCGCGCGGACGCGCGCGCACCAGGTGTGATACATCG
>DATCBZ010000215.1:0-2832 GCA_036511555.1 Steroidobacteraceae bacterium | reverse complement strand
GCTCTAGAGCGGCTCACGGATCAGCGCGAGCGGACGCCGCTGCATTCCCGCCGAGTCAAAATTCTGCGGATCGAGCCAGTGTTCAAACGCTGCGCGAATCTTCGGCCACTGCGTGTCAATGATCGCAAACCAGGCCGTGTCGCGGCTACGACCCTTGTAGACACTGGCGTTGCGGAAAATGCCTTCAAATGCAAACCCGTAGCGCAGCGCTGCCGCGCGGGAAGCCGCATTGAGACTGTCACATTTCCATTCGTAGCGGCGGTAATGCAGCTCATCGAAGACGCGTCGCATCAATAGATACATAGCTTCGCTAGCTGCGCGGGTCTTTTTCAGTAGCGGTGAGAAGACTAGGTAGCCGATCTCGATGACGCCATGGGCCGGATCAATGCGCATGAGTGCGGCGGTACCGACCGCGCGGCCGGTCGCAAGGTCGACGATGGCGTAGTGCAGCGGGTCGCTGCTTGCGGCAAGCCGGGCGAGATATTGCCGAAACTTGCTCGCGCTCTCCGGTCGTTCGGCGAACAGATACGTCCAATCACGGCCGTCCGGCGCACGCATATAAGACTCGAATAGCGCCTGTGCGTGCTGCTCGACGCTCACTGGCTCGAGGCGACAGTAGCGTCCGGCAACCGGAGTAGGCCCGGGACGAGCGCGCTCGCTCCATGCCGTAACTTCGGGCCCGAGCGGCTGCCCGCAAGCATTCACTTGCTCGGTCACGGACTTGGCGGCGCAACAATGGCTTGCCAATTCAGAATCGCATTCCAAAGCATGCGCTGATCGCCACGATTCAGGTCGCGATGCATGGGATTGAAATTGAACGTGACGACGTGGCCGGCACCGACGGGTGTGTCCAGTATCGCCGGCAAGCCAATCAAATTCGCTTCGCCCCAAACCTGACCGCTGACCAAAAGGGGTGCGCCGCCACGATCGCCCCACTCGAGGACCACGCTGCTCGCATCGAAAGGACCATCGAGACAGGTGGTGCAGTAGGCGGTGCGCAGCCAGCGGCGCGGCACGGAGTAGAGCGGAAAATTTTGCCGGAACACGTAGCTGCGAACCGGATAACCGTAGGCAATGGGATGATCCGGCCGCGCGAACGTAACGCGCACGTGTGCGCCTGGCGTGCGCGTGGCGGCGCTCTCGGCAGCGGCCGCCGCCGCGCCGCCACCGCCTTGTGAGCTGCGCGGCGGCCCACCGGATTCACGCCGGACGCCGCGGATCATACCCCCTTCGATCGGCAGCATCGAGCCGCTGCCAAGGGTTACGAACAGACCACCGTGTTCGACGAAGTGCTGCACTTGCGCAACGCCTTCCCAGCCAATCCCGCCGGTAATGTCATCCGATTCGGCGGGCGTGCCGTGGCTCGGTGTCTGGGCCGTCTTCTTGAAGGGCATCGGACCCCAAGATTTCGGAATACCGTGAATCTGCT
Organism: Steroidobacteraceae bacterium; assembly: GCA_036511555.1. GTDB lineage: Bacteria > Pseudomonadota > Gammaproteobacteria > Steroidobacterales > Steroidobacteraceae > PALSA-1196. The sequence continues at coordinate 1,403 of DATCBZ010000215.1, read as the reverse complement.
CGGCAAGCTCAAGATCAACATGTCCGTAAACGAGGACGTCGATCTTGTCGTTGAGATTGCCGGCGCGTATGTCCTCATCGCGCACATAAATGTAAGGCACCTTGCGCTGATCGAGTGAATAGCGCAGCCAACCGATGGAGTCCGTGTCGGCCCAGGGCACCCAAACCCCAAGACGCGGTGCTTTGGCCCAATGCTGAGCTACCTTCGGTGCGGAAGCCGCGCCCGTGAAATCAAGGCCGACGTGTGCCGCGCAATCGCGCAGCGCCTCGGCAAGCCCCAGCTGCGGCGGGATGATCCAGGAGCCCGCCGGATAGTTGACGCTGCCTGCCGCGAAGCCGCGCTCGGCGATGTCGATATTGAAGGCGGCCAGCCGGTAGCGCGCTTCGAGCAGGCCCTCCTGGCCCGTGTCCTTGAGAAGAAAAAATCCACCGCTGCCGGTCACTTTCCCGGCGGGGTGGGGCGCTTCGGTCAGATTCACCAAGTCGCTCGATCGCACCGACACATCGGCAGTGGGCAGTGCCTGCAGATGGTAATGCGCCGGTAATTCCCACGACACATCGTCGTACGGTTCGCCGCCATCTTTCGGATAGGCCTGCGGTGCGAGCAGATCCACGGCGTAATTCCGATACGGTTGGTCGAGGCGAACGACGTAGGTGCCGGCCGGATATTTGCCATCGCTGAGCACGAGCGCCTTGCGCGCACGGCTGACTTCGATGTGCTGTGCCATGAGGCGGCTGACGAGCTGCGCTACCCGGCTCGGATCGCCCTGATTGTCCGGGATCAAGAATGCATACGGAGCCGTTTCGACGCCCTTGCGCCACGAGTGATAGCCCTTCTCGTAAAAATCGTGCAGCAGCGCGGAGGAATTCGCCGCGGTGTAGTCAAGGGCTGCCAGGGCCCCCGTTTCGTTGTAGTTGACGTTGTCGCGCGCCGACCAGAGGAAGGGCGTAGCCGGCGGCGGTACGACCCGATACCACTGCGGGGTCGCCTCGTCGGGGGCAACGCTGCGAATCATGGTTTCGGCGCTGCCGTTACCGAACGTCTCGTAGCCACGGCCGATCGCGTTGTGATTCATCGCGACGGAGTCAAGATACAGGTGGGCAAATGCCTCGCCGAAGTTCCATGTCGAAACGCCCGGCATGCCAAGCCCGGTGAGGGTCTCGACTTCATGGAAGCTCAAGGCAAGAAATTCGGTATAGGTGATTGGGTCGATGTTCGGATTATAGGGACCGGTGCCGTTCCAACTCATGAGCAGAGGCGATGCCTCGTGCAGATCGTGCACGATCTGCGGATGCCAGTCGTAAAACATGCGGTGCACCGCTTTGGTCGTTTCATGAGTCTGCTGATGGGTGTCGCGATTGATATCGACGAATGTATATTTGGACCAATACGGCGGCGACTGC
>DATCBZ010000214.1:0-5750 GCA_036511555.1 Steroidobacteraceae bacterium | reverse complement strand
ATGCGCCGCAGACGGGTTACGGCTACATTCGCCGCGGCGCGGCGATCGGCGCCGCGCACCGCATCGAGGAGTTCGTTGAAAAACCCGCTCTCACTCGTGCTCAGGCATTCGTCGACTCCGGTGAGTACTACTGGAACAGCGGCATGTTCATGTTCCAGGCGCGCCGGTATCTTGAGGAACTTGAGCGCTGGGCGCCGGCGATTGCGCAGGCGTGCCGCGCGGCAAGCGAGGCGGCGACGGCGGACCTCGACTTCACGCGTATTGATCCGAAGAGTTTTGCAGCGTGTCCCAGCGATTCCATCGACTATGCCGTGATGGAAAAGACTGGCGATGCGGTCGTCGTGCCGCTCGATGCGGGCTGGAGCGACGTGGGGTCATGGTCGGCGCTGCATGAAGCCAGTCCCGCGGACGCCGCGGGTAACGTCGCTCGCGGTGATGTCGTCATCGAGGACTCGCACGGGTGCTATCTGTATTCGGAAAGCAGACTCGTCGCAGCCGTGGGGCTGAAAGACCACGTGGTCGTTGAGACCAAGGATGCGGTGCTGGTAGCGCCGCGCGACCGCGTGCAGGATGTAAAGAAGCTCGTGGCACGACTGAAAGCGCTCGGCCGGTACGAACACGCATTGCACCGCGAGGTGTTTCGGCCTTGGGGCAGCTACGACAGCATTGAGAACGGCAGCCGTTTCCAGGTGAAGTCGCTCAAAGTGAAGCCGCTCGGGCAGCTGTCGCTGCAATTACATCATCACCGTGCTGAGCATTGGATTGTCGTCTCCGGTACGGCGCGCATCACCCGCGGCGATGAGGTGTTTCTTCTGGAAGAAAACCAATCGACCTATATTCCAGTCGGCGTAAAACACCGCATCGAAAATCCGGGCAAGATATTGCTGCACATCATTGAAGTGCAGTCGGGCTCGTATTTGGGAGAAGACGATATCGTGCGCTTCGAGGATCGCTACGGGCGAGAAGGCAGCACCAGCTAGCGACAGCGCTCGCACCGAGGGGTTGCGCGGCGTCCGCGGCCCGAAATCTCGCAATCTTCAAATTATTACAACGGCGATACGATGGATCTATCTGCGTTCAAAGCCTACGACATCCGAGGACGGATTCCGACGGAACTCAATGAGTCGCTCGCCTATGACATCGGGCGTGCCTACGCCGCGTTCGTCAGGCCCAGAAACGTCGCGGTCGGCCGCGACATTCGTCTGACCAGCAGCGACCTTGCGAATGCTTTGAAGCGTGGTCTGATGGATGGCGGCTGCGATGTTTCGGACATCGGCCTGTGCGGCACCGAAGGCGTGTATTTCGCAACCTTCGCGTATGAACTCGATGGTGGGATCATGGTGACCGCAAGTCACAACCCCGCCGACTATAACGGCATGAAGCTCGTGCGTGAGGATTCGCGGCCGATCAGCGGTGATACCGGTCTTAACGACATGCGCGCGCTCATCCAAACATCGCGCCTGCCGGCGCCGGTTGCGCGTCGTGGCACGCAAAGCCCGCTCGACAGCAGCGCAAAATACCTTGAGCATCTTTTGAGCTACGTTGATCGCTCGCGTCTGCGTAAACTGAAAGTCGTCGTGAACGCCGGCAATGGCGGAGCCGGACTCATCGTCGATCAGCTCGAGCCGCATCTGCCGTTCGAATTCGTGAAGCTGCAGCACAATCCGGACGGGACCTTTCCGAACGGCATCCCCAATCCCATGATCGAGGAGAATCAGGCCGTGACGGCGGCGGCGGTGCGCACTAGTGGCGCCGATGTAGCTCTCGCGTGGGATGGCGACTACGACCGCTGTTTCTTCTTCGATAATGAGGGCCGCTTCATCGACGGCTATTATCTCGTGGGGCTGTTGGCTGAGGCGTTCCTCAAGCGCGAGCGCGGCGCACGCATCGTGCACGATCCACGGGTCACCTGGAACACGATTGATATTGTGCGTCGGCAGGGTGGCGTACCCGTGCTCTGCAAGTCAGGCCACGCCTTTATCAAACAGAAGATGCGCGAGGTGGATGCGGTGTACGGCGGTGAAATGAGCGCGCACCACTATTTCCGTGACTTCGCCTATTGCGATAGCGGCATGATTCCGTGGCTGCTGGTGCTCGAGGTGATGTGCGAGCAGGACAAGTCGCTGGCCGAACTTGTCGGCGAGCGAATGAAACTCTTCCCGGTGAGCGGCGAGATCAATCGGCGCTTAAGTGATGCGAAATCCGTACTGCTGAAAGCCCAGCAGCACTATCAAAGCCAGGCGCTGGCGATTGATTTCACGGACGGTCTGTCGATGGAGTTCGCAGAATGGCGCTTCAACCTGCGTGGCTCGAATACCGAGCCACTCGTGCGTCTTAATGTGGAATCGCGTGGCAGCGAAGCGCTCATGCGTGATAAGACGGCCGAAGTATTGCGGCTCATCGACGGCTAAAGAGCCGGTACAGTGCAGCGTCGACTTAGGCGCTCGGCGGCAGTCACGGCTCGCGTCGATGATCGAGGAAGCGGTACAGGCTCCTCCCCGCGCGCTCCGCCGCGTGTCCATCCCACAGGTCCGGCCTTCTGCCCTGCGGCCACTTACCTGCAAGCGCTTCTCGCACTGCCGATAGCAGTTCAAAGGGCTTCAGGAGCCGGTTCGTACCTTCAGTAACCGTTACGGGACGCTCGGTGTTTTCACGCAAGGTCGCGCAGGGAATTCCGAGGTAGGTGGTTTCTTCCTGAATCCCGCCCGAGTCGGTGATCGCCATCGTTGCGTGCATGACCAGATTCATGAATTCAACGTAGCTGAGCGGGTCGGTCGCGCGAATCCGCGGGTTCGCGCTGATCACTTCCAGAAGACTGAACTCGGCGAGTTTCTTGCGTGTGCGCGGATGCACGGCAAACACCACGTCGATTTCCTGCGCAACCGCCGTCAGCGCCGCGACGAGCTCGGTCAGCTTGTCACACTGGTCCACGTTTGACGGCCGATGCAAGGTCACGACCGCGTAGGGTTTGGCGAGATCCAAGCGCTCGCGCGTTCCTGCCGCGGCAATGCGTTCGCGCAGCATCTCGAACGAATCGATCATGATGTTGCCGATGCAGTCGATTTTGGCCGCCGGAACTCCCTCGGCGAGGAGATTTTCATTCGCATCCAGCGAGGGCGTCCACAAGAGATCTGATATCGCGTCGGTCACCAGGCGATTGATCTCCTCTGGCATCGAGCGGTCGCGACTGCGCAGTCCTGCCTCCAAATGCACCACAGGAATACCGAGCTTCGTGCCTACCATGGCACAGGCTGCTGTGGCGTTGACGTCGCCGACGACAATGACGGCATCCGGCCGGTCGGAGAGACAGACGGTTTCATAGGCGATCATGGTACGGCCGGTCTGCGCTGCGTGACTGCCGCTGCCCACGGCCAGGTGATAGGTGGGCTCGGGCAGATGCAGATCGGCGAAGAACGCGTTCGACATGTTCGCGTCGTAATGTTGTCCGGTATGCACGACCTGGGCACGACACCAGCGCGTGCGCGCAAGCTCGTGGTAGAGGGGCGCTACTTTCATAAAGTTGGGCCGTGCGGCCGCAATCAGGTGCACGAGCTTCGGATCCAAGTCATATCTCCCTAGGAATCAGCGCGCGAGTTGATCCAACCATAGGCGTGCGCCTGCTTCATTGCGTGCTGCTGAGAAGAACTAGCAATGCGAAATTGTACCTTGCGTTTTGAAGGTTAACTGCCGGCGCGGCAAATGCACGATTTAGGCTCTCAGCGACGCAGGTGCGCACGCAGAATGCGGTCCAAGGCGTCGATGACGCGAGCTACGTCCCCCTCCTGCATCGCGGGGAACAGCGGCAGGGTCAGAATATTGCGGCCGATATACTCAGCGTGCGGAAAGTCACCCGGCTTCCAGCCGAGGCGCTGATAGAGCGAGAAGAGATGCATGGCGGGATAGTGCACGCCGCTGCCGATGCCGACGGCATGCAGATCGTGCATCACTTGGGCGCGCTTGACGGCCAGGCGCTCCTCCGGCAGCACGACTTGGAACATGTGCCAATTGCTGTTGACAAAGTCAGCCACCGGCAGCTGCAGGCCTAGCTCGTTGACGCCCGCTTTCTCGAACCCGGAAAAATACTCCCGCGCCAGAGTGCGGCGGCGATGGTTGAATTCGGCAAGATGCGGCAATTGCCCGAGGCCAACGCGCGCGGCGACGTCGGTGAGATTGAACTTGCCGCCGACGAGGTCTACATCCATGCCGTCGTGCCCGTAGCGCACGACACCCTGCAGGCGATACTTCTCGGCCAGCAGTGCTTCAGCGGCATCGTGCATCACGAGACAGCCGCCCTCAATCGTCGTCACGTTCTTGTTGGGATGGAAGCTGAAGGACACTAAATCGCCGATCGAACCGATGCGCCGTCCGCCCCATTCACTGCCCAAGGCTTGCGCAGCATCCTCCACGACCCTCAACCGGTGGCGTTTGGCAATCCCGTAGAGCCGGTCACGGTCGACCGGCAGACCAGCCAAATCCACGGGAATGATCGCGCGCGTGGCAGGAGTGATGGCAGCTTCAATGCGTTCAAGGTCGATATTGCGAGTCGCCGGATCGACGTCGACAAAGACGGGCCGTGCGCCCACCTCAAGGACGACGTTGCTGGTTGCGACCCAGGACAGCGGCGTCGTGATGACTTCCGCACCCGCTCCGATGCCGGCGATGCGCAGCGCAATCTCCATGGTGCAGGTGCCGGAGTTGAAAGCACGCACCGGTCTGCCGCCAAAAAATTCAGACAAGGCCGTCTCGAATGCTTTGACTTGCGGGCCCGAAGTGATCCAGCCCGAGCGCAGAACCTCGGCAACCCCGGCAATGGTCTCCTCGTCAATGAGAGGGCGGGTGAACGGCAAAAAATCGCTCATGGCGCGGCGCGGGCGAGCACTACGACGCCGGCGATGATGAGCACGATTCCCATCGCCTTTGAGATCGACAGGGCCTCGCCAAATAGAAATGCCGCCGCGATCGCATTCACCACGTAACCCGCGGAGAGCATCGGATAGGCGATGCTGACCGGTACGCGTGACAGCGCTCCCAGCCACAGGATCACGCTCACCCCGTAGAAGGACAGTCCGATCCACAGCGGATAGGCTCGTAACAGCCCGGCCACCGCACCCCAGGAGAGCTGACCCGAATCGGAGATCAGCACGCCACTGGTACGCGTGGCGGCTTTGAGGAGGAGCTGTGCGGCTGCGTTCAGCGCAACTCCGCCCAGCAGCAGCAGCCAGGTGATCGGTGTCACTGGCGGCTCACTACAAAACGATTCGGCGCCTGCGCGCGCACCACCATGGGCAGCCCCTGGCTTTGCAGGAGCGCGTGGGTCTGCCGGTCCATGACGGCGAGTGCATCGCCTCCACTGCGCCAATGCGTACTGAAAGCCTCGAGCGAGTCGAGGGTTTTCCCCGGCTCAAGGGTCAGCCCAAAATCAAGTTCGCCGCGCGTCTGTACCAGAGTCATGGTGCGCTGCAGATAAAACGGTAGAGTCTGATCATACGTGCGGACACTGTAGACCGGCATATTCGTCCTCATGGCAGGCCCCAGCTGCCCGGCAAGACTGGCCCCTGAGTACAGGGGCGCGACCACCTGCGCGCTCCACAGGAGCACGAATACGCACAGATACGCCGTAATGCCGAGGGCCGCCGTAGCCTCAACCCTGCCGCGTGCGACAAAGCCGCCGGTGAGGCAGAGGCAACCCATGAGAAAAAGCGGCAAGCGCAACTGCACGAAGAAAGGCGCGCGCACGGGGTCGTGCAGCA
>DATCBZ010000213.1:0-4181 GCA_036511555.1 Steroidobacteraceae bacterium | reverse complement strand
CTTTGCGCGCGACGATCGCCGCCAGAGCTCCGCCGAGAAAAATCGGTACCGATAGATCAAGCGGCAGATAAATTCCAACCGCCGCGGCCAGCACGGGTGTCCGAAACGCTGCCTTGCGCCACTTCAATATCTCGTCGCAGATGATGATCGCGATGCCGATGCCAATGCCTACGATCACCATGGTCCAGGGCAGCTTGCCACCGAACATGCCGCGCGCCACCGCTTCCATGAGCGTTGCCTGCGCCGCCTGCAGTGATTGCGGGTGCGCGCTCGTCGCGGGACCCATGCCGTAGGCTTTCAGGAGCAGGTTCAGCACCGGCGCCATCACGAGGGCGCTTACCAGTGCGCCGATTCCGAGCATGAGCTGCTGGCGCCAGGGCGATGCGCCAATCAGATAGCCGCATTTGAGATCCTGAAGGTTGTCGCCGGCGATGCAGGCGGCGCAGCACACGACCGCACCGATCATGATCGTGGCCACCGGGCCGGCGGCGGCGTGACGGCCCATCAGAAGGGCCAACACTACCGCGGCGAACAGAATCGTGCAGATCGTAATGCCGGAGACCGGGTTGTTTGATGAGCCGACCAGACCCGCCATATAGGCCGACACGGAGCAGAACACAAAACCGGCCACGATCATGATCAGTGTCATCGTGACCGCGATACCGAGATTACCGACGATAGCGTAGTAGAGAGCCGCGAGCGGCAGCGTGAAAACCACAATGCCAATCAACACCGCTTTCATCGGCAGATCGCGGTCGGCGGGCAGAATCGCCGCTGCGACGTTGCTGCGCGTGGCCGCAAGGCCGCTCAGGATTCCGGACAGAATCGACTTTCTGATCGAAATGAGTGCCCATACCCCGCCAACCAGCATGGCGCCGACGCCGAGGTAACGGATCTGGACGCCGCGGATCTCCCCCGCCGCATCGTATGCGGACATATGCGCAACGGACGCGGCAAGCGTCGGGTCAGTATCGAGAAAATAGGCGGCATAGATCGGAATGCCGATGTTCCAGGCAATCACGCCGCCGAGCAGCATGACAGTGCCGATATTGAAACCGACGATGTAGCCGACGCCAAGGAGCGCCGGGGAGAGATTGGTGCCTATATAGGCAATGCCTTTGCCGACGTAGGTTGCGTAATGGGCGGTATCGGGAATGAGCCGCAGGCCGCTTGCGGCGGCGAACTTCATGAAGCCGCCAGCAAACGCCGAGATCGCGAGGATCTTCGCCCCCTGGGCCGGGTTAGCGCCGGCTTTCAGGACTTCGGCAGCCGCTTGCCCTTCAGGAAAACTCATCTGCTGTTCAACGACGAGCGAGCGGCGCAGCGGTACGGAAAAAAGCAGGCCCAAAAGGCCGCCCAAGCCTGCGATCGCGAGCACCCACCAGAAATCAAAGTCCTGCCAGATGCCCAGGAATATGAGCGCCGGTAGCGTGAAGATGACTCCCGAGGCGATGGAGCAGCCTGCGGATGCGCCCGTGGCGACAATGTTGTTCTCGAGAATGCCGCCGCCGCCGAGGACGCGCAGCACCGCCATCGATACCACTGCCGCCGGTATCGCTGAGGCGATGGTGACCCCTGCAAACAGGCCCAGGTACACGTTGGCGGCGGCGAGGATCACCGCCAGCACGATGGACAGAATAATGGCGCGAGTGGTCAGTTGCGGCGCCGCGCTGCGTTGTGCCTGCATGATTCCCCCTTGCGGCCGCGCTCGAGCAGCCAGTCACTCTAGCGCAACGCGTGCCGTGCAACCCGATCGCCACAGCGCGAGCCTCAATAACCGCCGGCAAACAGTTCAGGACGCGCCGCTATTCCCAGCCGCACTGACGGTTTTTGTTCTGCTCGGTAAGCCAGGCCATGAGCGGCTGGAAGTACTCGATGATCGCCGAAGCGTCGATGTGCCGCGTGCCCGTGAGCTTCTCCATGGTGTCCTGCCACGGCTTGCTCGCGCCAAGCGACAGCATTTGCGCGTAGCGCGCACCGGCGGCAGTGTTGCCAAATATGGAGCACTCGCTGAGCGGGCCAGTCTGCCCGGCCGCAGCGCACAACGCTTTTTGAAACTGGAACTGCAGAATGTATGACAAGAAGTAGCGCGTGTAGGGCGTATTGGCCGGGACGTGATATTTCGCCCCCGGATCGAAATCGGCTTCGGTGCGTGCCACCGGCGGTGCGATACCCTGGTAGTGCTTGCGCAGCTCCCACCACGCCGCGTTGTAATCTGCCGGCGTGATCTCGCCCGAAAAGACGCGCCAGCGCCACAGGTCGATGAGGCGGCCGAAAGGCAGGAACGCAACCTTCTGCAGCGCCATTTTCATCTGCAGGCGCAGTTTCATTTCAGGCCGTCTCCGGCGCCGCATCGCGAACGTAGGTGCGTTCGCGGTAGAAACCGGCAACGAAGACAAACAACACGGCAACTGCGCCCCCCAGGCCTGCAAAGAACAGGAAGTAATTGGGTCCGACCAGCTTGTAGGTCGTGACTTCGGCGCGCGCCGGGTTGAACTCGCCACTGCTCACCAGGGGCTTTCTGTGAATCGCATCGATGAGGCGCACACGGCTATGCGCCGCATCGATGTCGCCAATCAGGAAGGTGCCCTCAAGCAGCGCGGGCTTGCCATCGTCGCCGACTACTTTGATGCCGCTGTCGCCGCCGAAGTCGACTTTCTGCCCGCGCTGCAGGTTTGCGACACTCGCAAGCTGCGCCCAGGTCTGGCTGCCCGTCGTCATGGCAATCGTCGGCAGCGGTTTGACCATCGCACCGTTCACCTGCGCTGTGAATGCATTGCCGATGCTGACGGCGAGCAGATAGGTGATCGCCATGATGAAGCTTTTGACTTTGAGCGGTGCCTGCTTATACGAGAACTCCAATGCGGTAATGGAAATTAGAACTTCCGCGGCGGTAAGCACCACGTAGGCGAGGATCTGCCACCACAGACTGACGCTCTCGCCGTGCATGATGTGGTTTTCGATTGAAGCCACGATCAGGTACGACGAGGCGATCACGAACAGACCGATGCCGATTTTGCGCAGCGGCGTCACCACGAAGAATTTGCTCAGCAGCGGGTAAATGCCGAAGGTGAAGATCGGCACCATCGCCAATATGAATAGACCGTTTACCACCTGAATCTGCGATGGCAGCATCTCGTAGCCCGCCAGAGCGCTCATGCCCGGAACGTTGGCAAGAAAGCCAAACAGGTGCTTGTCCATGAGATCCGAGGTCGCCTGCAGTGTCCAGGTCTGACCATTTGATTGGTCCCACAGACACCAGAACATCGCTATGAATATGTAATAGATGACCGCAAGGCCCGTGATCTGCTTGAGCGCAGGGCCGGTGAATGCTTCCTGCATCCATGCCAGAAGCTCGGGCGGCAGCGAACGCTTAAGTCCGGTATTGAGACTCAAATAGACGACCAGCACCAATAGACCCAAGAGTGTCGCAAGTGCGGCGAGCGTGCGGTAGTCGGGTCCCACTACCTTGAATATCCACGCCGAGATGCCGAGCACCGGCAGGAGCGCGAGCGCGAACAGCAGGATCGCGCGGTTCGCGCCGTGCGTCATCGCCGGCGGCACCACCACGAATCTCTTTCTGCCGAGCCAGAAGACGAAGGTTGCAAGCCCCATCATCGCCGCGGGCACCCCGAAGGCTACCTTCGGGCCGTAGGCATTCAGCCAGATGGGACAGAAGTAAATTGAGATCGAGGAGCCTGCATTGATTGAGAGATAAAAGTAGCTGAAGGCGCGCTCGATGAGGTGCTGATTCTTGGAAGTGAACTGATCACCGACGTTGGTCGAAACGCACGGCTTGATGCCGCCGGTGCCGAAGGCCATGAGCCCGAGTCCCACTCCGAGCGTTAGCGGACCGCCGCCGGTTGCAAGGATCGTGCAGCCCGCGCAGTACACGACGGCGAGCGTCATGATGGTCCGGTACTTGCCCCAGAACACGTCCGAAATGATCGCACCGACGAGCGGAAAGAAATATGCAGCGAACTTGAACAGTGACTGCCACACGGTTGCCTGCGCCTGCCCGAAGTGCATGTGCTGCGTCATGTACACGGCCAGAATCGCGTTGATGCCGTAGTAACAGAATCTTTCGGCGAATTCGTTCGCGACGATGTACGAGATGCCGGGCGGCATTTGGTCGGCGGAGGCGGTCGGTGCGGTCTTCATGCTGTTATTCCGCGGCTCAG
>DATCBZ010000212.1:0-2957 GCA_036511555.1 Steroidobacteraceae bacterium | reverse complement strand
CCGCGCCGCACTTGCTGCGACTGTCATCTGCTACCGCCGTCGCATGGCAGTACGCGATGTCGGCAAGGCACTGGGCCTGTCGCTTGAGGTGGTGAATGCACTGTCGCAATCTCTGCAATGGTTTGACGGCGCATCGCAGCTGCCGGAGGAGCTCGTGAAGCTGGGATTTGATCCGCAAGTGCGTGTGGCGCGCCAGCTCGTGGTGCTCGTCCATCAGCTAGTCGGCTTCCCACGCCATCTTTCCCAGCATGTAGGCGGTTTTGTAATCTCACAGCATCCCTTATCGACGCTCGTGCCCATCGAGAACGCCGCGATGGTCGATCGGACCGTCATTCAATGGGACAAGAACGATCTTGAGTCCCTGGGGCTTTTGAAAGTGGATTGCCTTGCACTCGGCATGCTCACTGCAGTGCGCCGTGCGCTTGATCTCATCAGCCTGTTTCGCGGTCAGTCGCTAAGAATGGAAGACATTCCCGACGGGGATGCGCCGACCTACGACATGCTCTGCCGCGGCGAATCGATCGGAGTTTTTCAGGTGGAGTCCCGCGCACAGATGACGATGCTGCCGCGGCTTAAGCCGCACTGCTATTACGATCTTGTGATCCAGGTCGCCATCATTCGTCCTGGGCCGATTCAGGGCGGCATGGTGCATCCCTACCTGCGGCGCCGGCAGGGAGAGGAAGAAGTTGATTATCCGAGTGAGGAGTTGCGCAAAGTGTTAGAGCGCACTTGTGGCGTGCCGCTCTTCCAGGAACAGGTAATGGAAATTGCCATTGTCGCCGCCGGCTTCACGCCGGGCGAGGCTGACATGGTGCGCCGCTCGATGGCGGCGTGGCAGCGCCGCGGCGGCCTTGAGCGATTCCGCGACAAACTCCTGCAAGGCATGCGGGAGCGCAACTACACGCCGCAATTTGCAGAGCAAATTTATCAGCAGATCCTAGGCTTCGGCAGCTATGGTTTTCCCGAATCCCACGCCGCCTCTTTTGCGCTGTTGGCCTACACTTCCGCGTGGCTGCGCTGTCATGAGCCGGCCGCTTTCGTCGCAGGCCTTCTCAACAGCTGGCCGATGGGATTTTATGCACCAGCGCAACTCGTTAACGATGCGCGTCGCAACGGCGTAACGTTTCGACCCGTCGATGTTCAAATAAGTGACTGGTATTGCACTTTGGAAACCGACGCTACGGGCAGGGCCGTGGTACGGGTCGGACTCTGCATGATCTCAGGCCTTGTGCAGCAACAAGGCCACAGTCTCGTCCGTGCGAGAAGCGGCGGCATCTTTGCAAGCGTGGATGATCTTGCACATCGTGCAGGTCTCACGTGCCGTGCGCTCGACGTACTGGCACGCGCCGGTGCCTTGAATACTTTGTCGGGACATCGGCGCGCCGCCCACTGGCAGGCGCTTGGCGTCGAACGCCTGCCGGGAGCACTTGCGGGTACTTCAGCCAAGGAGCCCACGGTCACTCTGCCGTTCGCCACGGAAGGCGAAGAGATTGCGGCCGATTATGCAGGCCTGGGATTAACTCTTGGGCGGCATCCGCTCGCCTTGCTGCGGCCTCGTTTTGATCGCCTGCGGGTATATCGCGCAACGGACCTGGCACATCTCAAAGACGGCCGGAGCGTCCGAGTCGCCGGCATCGTCACGCACCGGCAGCGGCCGGAAACCGCCTCCGGAGTCATTTTCATGTCGCTCGAGGATGAGACCGGCATCAGCAACCTCATCGTCTGGCCTAAGATTCAAACGGCGCAGCGCGCGGCCATATTCGGCGCACGTCTCATTATCGTTGAGGGCGAACTGCAGAACGCGTCAAACGTCGTGCACGTGATTGCGAAAACCATCAAGGACTACAGCCGCTGGCTCGGCAGGCTCGCCACCCAGTCGCGGGATTTTCATTGAGCACGGCACACTGCGCGCCTGGTTCTCAACAGCGACTCCAGAACGCCCGCAGGACGCAAGGCACCTGTTCGATTTTCGCTGCAATCAGCGACAGGCGCTGCTCGCTTACACCTGCGATGTCGACCTGAATGTGAAGATTATTGCCGGTGCCAAATTCGGCAACAACTCGGCGCGGCAGAATATTGAGATTCAAAAAGCGCTCAAGCACACGCTGCAGCGCGCAGGAGTCAGCTTCGGCGAGCACCCGCAGGCGCAGCAGTTGAACTGGATCGGGACTCATTAATGATCACTCTTGCGTTGAAGCATGCAGCAAATACGAACGGCATCTGGCCCTCGATGCAGGCCGGCATCGTAATTCGCCTGTCATGTCGCAGGAATGAATTCATGGAAAATGCTTATCCCTACAGCGACACTAACGGGGCCCCAGGAGCGCGTCAATGGCACTGTCCGACTGTAAGACTTCGCTCGCCAAGCTGTCGATCCACGATTCACACAACGCGATTGCCTCAGCCGGGCGAAAGTTGGCGGGATCCAAACACCATTCAAGCCATAGCCCATCGATCATGGCGGTAAGGCCGGTCGCTGCCAGACGCAGTGAAAAGCGCAGCTTGCCCGTCTCCGCAGCCCAATCCGCGAGCATCGAGCGCACCAGATCCAAGTGCTCCCGATAGGTCTCGCCGTGAACCTTCTGAATCTCCGGTGAATGCCGATACAACCCCCAGAACACGACCCATACCGTCAGGACATCGCGATCAAGATTGGGCGGTGAAAATGTCGCTTTGAAGAAGGCCCGCAAGCGCGCGCGTGCGGTTGCGGGCGCCGCGAGGGCTGCAGCGCGCACGCCGCCGACCAATTCGCTGTTGAAATGCCGATACGCCTGTGCAATCAACATGTCCTTCTTCGGAAAATGATGATTGATGAGGCCGATTGATACGCCCGCCTCGGCGCTGATGCGGCGTACCGAAAGCCCCTCATGCCCATAGCGCTTGAGGCTCCGGATCGTGGCCTCAATCAATGCCTGGCGACGTTCCTTCGGCAGCTGCCGCTCGAAACGAGGTTTGCG
>DATCBZ010000211.1:0-2468 GCA_036511555.1 Steroidobacteraceae bacterium | reverse complement strand
TTTTCGAGCGTGCTCAATGGCCCGGACAGAAATTCCGGGTACGCCATCCAATGCTCATCGATTAGGGACATCCAGCGCAGGCGAAAGGCCTTGCGGCGCTGGCGTGCGCGCGCGCTGATGTAAACCACACGCGCACCGCTGCGCTGGGCGGCGCGCAGTTGTGCTGTGCGCCCCGCGTTGTCAAAGATGACGACGTGCGGGCGTAAGTCTTCGATGAGCGCAATGACTTCCGGAGTATGAAATGTCGGCGATGACGGCAGCAATGTCGATGCAAAGGCGCCGTCGGGCTCGTACGGCGCCTTCCTGCTGAGCGCGAAGTGGATCTGTGCATCGGGCCAGCGTGACGCTGCCGCCTGGGCAATTTGCAGTGTGCGCACATACTCGCCCATGCCGTGGGGACCCGAGACCGGTAACAATAAAAGGCGCGGTGCGACGCCGGCGCGAATCTGCGGTGTGGCGTGACCTACCGGCACTGCTGGTTCGGAAGCGGATCTCTTTGACCTTGTGGCAGGGGCGCCTTCAAGGCCTGCGAGTTTCGCGATGGCCTTGAGCGCGGTATCAAGTCCGTTTGCAATCACGCGCTCCGGCATTCGGGCCTGAGCGCCGTCCGTCTCGAGGAGCCGCAACGCGACCTGTTCAAGATCCTCGACATCCAGGCGCGCCCGCACCGCAAGACCCTGCCGTACGCACTGCCTGATACGGTGTGCCTGATCGCCTGCGATGGCGACCGCGACGCACGGGCGGCCGCAAGCGAGCACCTGCAGCATCGTATCGCCGCCATTTGATATCACGAGGCGCGCGCCGCGAATGAGCTCGCCCACCATCGCCACCGGCAGGCGCGGCGCAAGGCGCAGTTCAGGCGAACCCGCAGCCGGCTCGTCCGTCGCCCGCGGTGTCACGCCAACCAGAATCGTCGGATAGGAATGCTGTGCAATGCGCCGCGCTGCATCGGCAACAATCTGCGGCGCATCAAGGGCCCCCGGGTGGCCCGTGCCGCCGCCCGGCACCACCAGCACATATTCTCCCGACCGCAGGCCAAAGCGCGCCATCACGGACTCGCCAAGCGGCAAGTCGACCTGCGGCAGCACCGTGTCGAGGAAGCGTACGTTCGGGTGGCGCAGGCAAAGGAGCTTCAGTTTCTCAAGGGGACTCAACGATCCTGCGATGAACTGCGGATAGGCGATCCAATGCTCATCAAGGAGACGCATCCAGCGCAGTCTGAAAGCTCGCCGGCGCTGCTTGGGCCGCGAGCTGATGAAGACCGTGCGCGCGCCGCCCGCAACCGCAGCACGCAGCTGCGAGCTGCGGCCGGCATTATCAAACAGCACCAGCGTCGGCTTGAACTCCCGCAGCAGTGCGGCAACTTCGCGTGAGTGAAAAGTGGGCGAGGAGGGCAGTAATGTCGCCGGAAATGGCGTTTCGGCAGCGTAGGCCGCACTGCGGCTCAGCGCAAAACGAATCTCAACCTGCGGCCAGCGCTGCGCGACTGCAGTTGCAATTGCGATGGCGCGCGCGTATTCGCCCATGCCGCGCGGTCCGGATACCGGCAGGAACAGCAGGCGCGGATGAGCGTCAGACATGGAAAAGATCGGTACCGCACCGCGCTGCGCTCATTCTTCATACTACCGCAAGCCTGTGGCGGCCAGCGTTACGCGCTGCGGAAGCGGAAGCTCGCAGGCTCACTACGCCACCGGGGCAACGAGCTTGCGCCATGCAGCGATCACCGTTTGCGGCTCGATGCCCAGAATGTTGCGACGGCCGTCGAGGGTGCCGACGAGAGCAATGGCTGGCGTGGTGACACCGCCGGGGCGATACAAAACAGGATCCGAGGTACCAAATAACGCAACGGTCGGGCACTTGAGTGCCGCGGCTGCGTGCGCAGGGCCCGTATCGACCGATATCAGACTCGTGGCGCGCTCAAGGAGGGGCAGCAGAATGTTAATCGGCAAGTCGCGCGCCGCATTGTGCAGGCCAGGTACATTCGCGCGGCGCATGATCTGGGAGTTGAGGGTGTACTCATGCGCGACGCCCAGAAGCACAATGGCGGCGTCCGGCCGCGCCGCGCGCAGCGCCCGGATGACTTGCGCCCAGCGCTCCTCGGGCCAGTATTTGGTGTTGGTGGCACGCCGGCGCAGCCAGCCGCGCATCGTGCGCTTATTGCCGGCCTGAATCAGAATGAGGTCGCGATTGGAAATTCCGCGTCGCGAAAGCCAGGGCTCAAGGGCGCTCCTCGCCTTCGCGTCAATGTTGAGCACGGCGTTGCTCGCGACGCGCTCGCGGGCCGGCGGCAGAATTTGCGCGAATGCGTGCGGTGTTTCATTCGCGAAGCGGATCCAGCGATCCACGAAATGCTCGCCGGCGAGACGCGGCAATGCCTGATCCTCGCAGACAAAATCATCGGGGATGCCGCCGCGGCGCAAGAGATCACGGCCGACTTCGACATCACAAAACCAGGTTGGGCCCGGCTC
>DATCBZ010000210.1:0-7612 GCA_036511555.1 Steroidobacteraceae bacterium | reverse complement strand
GTGAAGCGGATAAGAACCGATCGTTTTTTGTTCGCGTAGCGGGGCTCACCGGAACCGTATTGCTGATGAATGTTCCCGATAATTGGGTGCAATTTGACGCTGCGGCACTGCAGCCGGGTGGCAATCCGTCACACCTGGTGTGGTTGCGGATACCACGGGATGAGGAAAGTGATCTAATCGTCGCATCTTTGCGATTGCCCGACAATTCGATACTCGAAGTTGGCCGCAGTACTAGAAACCGGGAGTCGGTCCTGCAGCCCTTTCGCCGAAACTTTGTGGCGGTGATGACCCCTACTTTGCTGCTCGGCGTGCTGGGCGGGGCGTTGTTCGCCCATCGGGCGACCAAGCCGGTGCGAGAAGTGGTCGCCACCGCACGCGCCATTATTGATACCGGCGATTTCTCGGCTCGCGTGTCCACTACCAAGGATCGAACCGAATTAGAGGATCTGGCGCAACAGTTCAACCGCGTGCTCGATAAGAACCAAGCGCTGATTCAAGGGATGCGCCAGGCGCTCGACAATGTGGCGCACGACTTGCGCACGCCACTGACGCGCCTTCGGGGCGCTGCCGAACTTGCGGTACAGCAAACGCCCGACTCAGCTGCGCGGGAGGCTCTGGCAGATTGCGTGGAGGAATCCGACCACGTGCTCACAATGCTGACGGCTCTTATGGATATCACAGAAGCCGAATCGGGCGTCATGCACTTGCACCGTACAGCCACGCCGATTAACGAACTGCTCAGCGGCGTAATAGACCTCTACCAAATAGTTGCCGAAGAGAAGCACATCGCGATCGCAACCGACTTCACGACGCCCTGTGAAGCTTCAGTGGATGCGGTGCGCATGCGGCAGGTCTTCGCCAATCTACTGGACAACGCATTGAAATATACCGCGGACGGCGGCTCGGTGAAGCTGTCATGCGCCACGGCAGGCGCAACCATCGCCGTTCGCGTCAGCGACACGGGGATCGGCGTTTCGCCGGCCGAACAAACGCTCATTTGGAACCGGATGTATCGCGGCGACAAAAGCCGAACGCAGCGGGGATTGGGACTGGGCTTGAGTTTGGTTAAAGCAATTGTCGAGGCGCATCACGGTGAGGTGTCGGTCGACAGTGAACCGGGCAGGGGAGCGGCATTCACCGTTGTTCTTCCCGCATCCTAGGGTTTGCCATTCGGTGGTAGCGCGGGTAGGACTATAAGTCACGTCCGAAACCGAGTATGCCGTTGCCTGCGCGCGGCACCACGCGCGCGATATCCGCGGTTGCGACCCAGCCGCTGCGGCCCATGTCGGTGTGTACGAGCGTAAAATCGCGGAACTCCGTGTCGACTGTCAGGATCTGTGCCTCGCGTAACGTCATCAGCGGGTCAGCCATTGATACCGGGGCGACTCGGGCCGGGGTTGCGCGCGCAATGACCACCGCTTCACTCATCATGGGCCATATAGCAAGCGCACTGCACAGCGTGACGGCCATGAGCGCGAAGCCTGCAGCGGTGCAGGCGCCCAGCGCAAGCCGCCGTCGCGGATGTTGGCGCGCGAGTAAGACACTCACGCCAACCATCAACAGGCCGACGCAGCCGAACCAGAAGAGGGTATTGGGGCTCGTCAGTTTGCCCGCTTGACGTTCGAACCAGGTACCGGTAATCGGCGGCAGCGCGGACGTTGTGCGCACCAAGCGCAGATTGGCGCGGATGTCAGGATCATTCGGTGCAAGCAAGCGGGCGCGCTCATAGTTGAGGACTGCCATCCCGAGCCTGCCATCGCGGGCGTCGGCATTGGCCAGATTGAAGAGGCGAGGGGCGGAATAGCCGGCGCTTGTTTGGGGCGGCGCGGCGGTTGCCGCGTGCGCGATACCCGCGCCGAGCGCGAGAGTGAGGAGCGCAATGCTCATGCGAGCGGTCATCGTGTCGGCCTCTCGTTCAATTGGCGAAGCACGACCTGCTTCCAGTGCTCCAGATCACCGATATTTTCATCGCACCCCGAGTAAGTCGCCTCATCCGCGCGGGCAAAGAGTTGGCGGACCTCGTTGCCCTCAGGAATGAGATGCGCATCGATGTCTTCGAGTTCTATGCCTTGAGCTGCGACCCGCCACCGCGCGGCCAAGGCCTGCCGTAGGGCTGAGCGCGCCGAACTGAAAAAGACCTGTATGTCGCCCGCGGCAGCAGCGCTTTCCATTTGAGCGAGCCACGTTGCAGTTGCCTGCGCGGCAGCGCGTTGGAGCGCCGCGCTACCGTCGTTCGCGGCTTGTTCACGGCGACGCAGCCAAAACCAGGCGGCGATGAATGCGAGCGCCAGAGCAGACGGGACGGCCAGGAACGGCGCTTGAAAATATCGTGGAACCAACGACGCCACCGAATTGCCGGTGTCGGCGTGATCGGGTCTGAGGGCCGGGCTCACGAACGGAACCGCAGGTGCCGTTCCTGCGCCGACCTTCTGCGCCAGGGAATTGGCAGCGGCTTTGCTTGCGACATCGGCCATGACCGTCACGTCTACGGGCGGTGTGAGTGCGGTCTCGTAGCGGCCCGCGTCCGGGTCGAAATAACTGAATGCCAGCCCGGGCAGGGTTTTAGTGCCCGGCTCTCTTGCGATGACGGCCTGCTCGAACACCTTCTCACCGTGGTAGCCCGTGGCGTCGGCCGCAGCGAAGGTCGCAGTCGGCGGGTAGGTCTTCCACTCGTCAGCGCTGCCGAGCATGGCACTACGCACGCGATCAAAATTGCCGGTTCCGGACACGCGCATCCGCAGTGTCAGCGGGTCCCCGACCGCGGTAGAAGCGGCTGAGAGCTCGCTGGTGATCTTGAAGTGTCCCACGGCGCCGCTGAACCCCTCTGGGCGGTTCTGAGTAGGCAGACCTATCACGTCAATCGTCGTCGGGGGGCTTGCCAGGGTGATCTCTTTTTCTGTGGTACCGCCGCCACCAAAGAAGTTTTGGAAGAGTGGGTCGTTGAAGACATCGTTGAGGGCCGGGTCCGCGAAAGGATTCGATGCAGCACGTCGCGTCGTTTGCATCCTTACCATCAGTGGCGTATCGATAGTGAACGACGTGGTGCCTGGCTTGACCGCTGCGAGCACACTGTGCCATGTCAGCACCGTAAACGGTTGCCCGCGGATGATCTCCTCGGCCTGCTCTGGCTTAGCTGAAAGATTGTTCAATGTGAAGGAATCGCCGCTAAACGCGGGCAGACCGTTCAGTGCGGCAACCAAGCCCTCTCGCACTCCGACTTCGATGTCCACCGGCATACTTTCGCCGACATAAAGCTGGTGCTTGGGCAAGTGCAGCCGCACGAATGCGCTGCCATCCGGCGTTACATGTGTTGGGCCCGCGACCCGCGCGCCAGCAGCGCCGGGAGAGATGCCGAGCGCAGCGGGGCTACCCGACGCTGCCGAGGCGCCGCTAGGACGGACCCGCAGCACCAGAGGTGGCGATCCGCCAGACAGGCCAGGGATCGTGAAGATCCCTGCCCGCTGTGGAATCACCTGATAAATGACTGAGCTCTTGGATGTGGTTCGGCCGTTGATGGATTCCATCTGACTCGACTGCCCGACCGCCGCGAACTCCAGCCCCGCGATGACAGGGGGCGCAATCGGTGTCTGCTCATTGCCTAACCTCGCAATAGTGAGCTGCGCAGCCTCGCCCAGGGCAATCTCCGCAGGTTCAATCTGCTGGGTGACGCTCGACGCGCCGTGTGCGGCTCCAGCTGCGAGGAGGAGCGCGGCAATCACACTCAGCTGAAGATGCAGGCGACGTGGATGTAGCAGTTTCATCACCAATCCTTGACCGCTTCATCCGAAGAGGTGTCATTAGCACCGTTGCGTGCGAGCGGTATCGTGGGAAGTCGACGCTCTTCGCCTTTCACCGAATCAAGCAACTCGCGCGCCTCTTCACGGCTCATCTCACCCGGCAGATGCTGGGAATCGGCAAACTGGGCAACCTTATCCTCGCGCTGATCCGTGCCGCTGGCCTGATGCGCACGCTGGGGTTGACCTGCAGAGCGCGAGGGCTGTTGAGCCGGTTGACCGGAGGATTCTGAGCGGTTCTGTGGTTGCGACGTGCCATGGCTCGTCGCAGACGGTTGTTGCTGACTACTGTTCTGCGCCAATTGATCGGACTGCTGTTGAGATTGCTTCTCGCCCTGCGTCTGCGAGTCCTTCTGCTGACTTTTATCTTGCGCCTGCTGCCCCGACTGCTGCCGAGCTTGTTTCTGGTCCTTGGCCTGCGTGCCCTTCTGCTGACTTTTATCTTGCGCCTGCTGCCCCGGCTGCTGGCCGGCCTGTTTCTGCTCCTTGGTTTGCGAATTCCCCGACTGCTTTTGCTGCTGCGCGCCGCCGCCTGACTTTTTTTGCTGATCTTGCTCTGACTGCTTTTTCTTCAGGGTCTCCAATTTGCGTTGCACGAGGCCACGATTGAACTTGCCGTCGGCATCATTGGGGCGCAGCTGCAGCGCCACGTCATAGGCCTTCACGGCGCGGGTCCAGCCCTCGATGGTCTGCTGCGTATTACTCTGTTCGGTTTTTTGCCCGGTTCGGTACAGCGTGTTGCCGAGGTCGTAATAGGCATATGCCTGTTCTGCCAGGCGCTTCTGATTTGCGCTCTGCAAAGCGCCAACGGATGCCTGAAATGCCTGCGCCGCTTCATCGAAGCGTCCGGCTTTGTAGGCGGCCGTCCCGAGGTTGAATTGTAGAGCCGGTGTATTGGGATCGCGTTTCACCGCTGCGGCATAGTCTCGCTCGGCTTTGACGTAGTCACCTTTTGCGTAAGCCACATTTGCGCTTGAAGTCGAGGCGTGCGCGGGGTGAACACAGAGCAGCAGCATAAGAGTAGACAACGCTGCAGCGCCCGCCAAGGCCGCTCGCCCGGTCGATGCGACGGATGCGGCAAGATATTTCCCCCGGATGTTGCGCCGGGTGCCGATCAGTACGCTTGCGAGCAGCATCCCCAGCGCTGCGGCGAGCGGCCACTGGTACCTCTGCGTGCTCACTCTGCGCTGACTCGATGCGAGGTCATGCTTGACGAGTGGCGCAAGCGCTTGCCTGTAGATTGCTTCGAGCCCCTCACCCTCACCGCCGAGGGGCGCATACGATCCCCCGGTGGCGGCGGCAATGGCCCGCAGGCCAGACTCATCGAGCCGCGACTTCACTACGTTGCCCGTGAGGTCCTTCACAAACGCGCCGCCCTGATCTGCCGGTAGTGCAATGAGGTCGCCGTTCGCCGTGCCCACTCCAACCGTGTAAATCCTGAGGCCGTCCTGTCGAGCTGCGGCCTTAGCCGCGACCAATGCATTACCGGCAAGATCTTCCCCGTCGGTGACTAAGATCAATATCTTGTCGCTGCCGGCGCGCTGATCGAGGGCGCTCTGCGCCTCCTGAATCGCGCTTGCGATGTTCGTGCCACCACGTGGAATGACGTTTGTATCGAGCGTGTTTACGGAGTCGCGAAATGCTTCATAGTCGGTTGTCAGGGGGACCTGCAGAAACGCAGTACCTGCGAAGGCCACGAGGCCGATCGCATCACCATCCAAGCGATCAATGAAATCGTCAATCGCGAGTTTTGCACGCGCGAGGCGATTGGGTTTCACGTCAGGAGTCAACATGCTGCGCGAAGTGTCGACGGCAAACATGATGTCGTTGCCGCGGCGCGTCACCTGCTCCCATTGATACCCGGCCTGCGGTCCGGCGAGCGCGACAAAGAGAAGCGCGAGAGCCGCCAGGAATAGCCCACGTTTTACGCGGCGCCGCACGATTGAAAGCGAAGTGGTGAGCTGTGCTCGCAGGTGCGCTGCGACAAATGTGGCGAGCGCAGCGCGCTGACGCACATCGTAGCGTCGCCACATCCAGATGAGCCCTAGACAAGCGACCGATCCGGCGAGCAACCAAAGAGGCTGAGCGAACGTCATGGCAATCTCCGCAGACGCGTCTGGCCGAGTCCGAGGCCGAGACCCAGGAACCCAAGTGCCGGGATCAGCGCCCAGGAATACAGTTCCTGGTAGTGCTCATATTTTTTGACGGTGTGCGCGGACTTCTCGAGGTGATTGATCTGTTCGTAAATGTTTTGCAATGAGCCGGTATCCGTGGCTCGGTAGAAAGCCCCACCGGTCTTTGCGGCAATCGCCTGGAGCGTCTTTTCGTCGACGTCCACTTTGGCCATGACAAGCTGTGTAGTGCCGAAATCGTCCTTCACCGGCATGGGCGCCTCGCCCCGCACGCCGACACCGATGGTGTAAATCTTGACGCCCAACGCCTTGGCAGCCTCAGCCGCGGCGATGGGCGAAATCTTGCCGGTGTTGTTCACCCCATCGGTGAGTAGAATCATCACCTTGGACTTGGCCGGCGTGCCGCGTAATCGATTGACGCCAGCGGCAATTGCCGAACCGATGGCCGTACCATCGTCGACGCCGCCAATTTGGATGCGCTCGAGATTTTGCTGCAGCCAATCGTGGTCGAGGGTGAGTGGGCTGACGAGATATGGCGCACCGGCAAATGCGACGAGGCCGATGCGGTCATTCGGGCGCTCATCAATGAATCTCGACACTACGGATTTGACCACCGCTATTCGGTTTACTCGTTGATCACCCTGCTTGAAATCCAGCGCCTGCATCGAGCCGGAAACATCCAGACCGAGCACGATGTCGATGCCGTTCGTCGCAATCTCGGTGTGGCCTTCGCCCAGTTGCGGTCGCGCGAGGCCGAAGATCATGAACGCGCAGGCGAGGACCGGCAGCAACCATGCGAGGCGGCCGACACGACTACGGGTGGAGCGGGCCACCCGCCTGGCAAGACCGACATCAGAAAATTCGACGGCGGCCACAACCCCGCGCCGACCGTGCCACAGCAGTGCCACGGGCAGGAGAGCGAGTAACCAGAGCCAGTCAGGCTGCAGAAAGCGAATCATAGGGTTCCTTGCTGCGTGGTGCGTGCGTCACGTCGCGCGGCTTCGCTGAGGGATCGGATTTTCCCGTCACGACACAGAAAATGCGGGCACTCTCATACGTGGTTTCCATTTCCTCCTCGGACAAGGTCCAGCCGGCGAATTTGGCGAGGTCGCAGTGACGCAGAAACCCCGCGAGTAAGGCGCGGTGGCGAGCGAGCGGCTCGTCCGGGGACTGGAGAAGATCGTGCAGGAATTCTTCGGTCGTCCGATGCGCAGCCATGATTTGGAAGCGCTGCTCTATATAAGAGCGAACGATATCCGACACGGTGATCGAGAATTCTCTGACGGTCGGCGGTTGCATGAGCGCGCGGGCCGCACGCAAACGCTGCAGCGCCAACTCGAATGGCAGCTGCGCAGCGCTACTCTGTCGGCGTCGACTCCACCGCCAGGCGCCAAAAGCAACCAGTCCGAGCATCACCGCGCCGGCCAACCCTGCGGACCAAAGCCACGCCGACGGGAGGGGTATAGGGCCCCGAATGTCGCGAATGTCCGTCGCTGCATCGGGTGACGTCGAGACCGACGTGGGCGATGCGCCTGCGTTGGGCGTCACGGCAAAGGCCGGAGCGCCAATGAGCAGCACGGCAAGCATGGAGGCTCCAACGAGTGCAAGTCGCAGGCTTGAGGCAGTCGGGTGCTTCATGCTCGTCGGCGCTCGCGGTTTTTAAAAAATCTCTGCAGGGCGGGCATA
>DATCBZ010000209.1:0-11268 GCA_036511555.1 Steroidobacteraceae bacterium | reverse complement strand
CCGTTCTGTCGATTCTGCACGCTCTCGAGCGAGCCGCCCGCGAGCAGCAGCGAGAGGATTTGGGACTGCGTCAAAGAAGGATCAGAGAAGAAGGTGATGCGCGGGGCTCGCAGGGTGCCGCGTACGTTGACGCCCGCCGTCACGTCTGGGAACTCCTTGACGGCACGGATATCGATTCCCGGATCCTCGACCACGCCGCCATTGAAGATTAGCCGGCCGCGCTGAATGTCGAGTTGACGGCCGTAGGCTGTGTACTTGCCATCTTCGATGGACAACTCGCCCGTGCCACTGGTGACATTGTCGTAGCCGCTGCGCACGGCGATGCTGCCGGTGAGGCGCGCCTTCAGGCCCGCGGTATCGACACTCACTTTGTCGCCGAGGGCAAGCGTAACGTCGCTCGTCACTTCGAACCGTTTGGTCGGATCCTCGGGCTCCTTGCCGACAATCACCTCATCCGAGGATGCCCGCACCGCGCCGGTCAGATCCGCCGGTACGATCTTGGCGTACGGAACTTTGACGTTGCCCGCGACCGCAATTTGACGTCCCTTGATTGTGAAATCAAGCGTAGGGGATGCATCTATTTGCGCTTCGGGCACGTCCGCCACGCGCAGCTCCGTACCCTCGAGGTGAAACTGGCCGTATGGAAGAGAGGCGCGCCAGGTGAGTCCACCGTGCGCACTCAAGGTTCCCTGGCCGATGTGCGCTGAACCCGTGAAATCGAGCGCATTCTCGTGCAGTTTTGCCTCGAGCTCCGTCTGGCGCAGGGAAAGGTTGACCTGAAAGAAGTCAAGCTCGGTGTTTGAAAGCTTGATCGAGCCTTCCAGGAGCGGCGTGCCGAGCGTACCGCTGACACTAAGATTGGCATCGAGTTTGCCGGACGCCTTGTCAATCTCCGGGAAGTAGAGCGTCACGTAACCCAGTTCGGCGGTCTGTGCATGCAGCTCGCCCTGCAACGGCATGTTCTGCCACGCAGCCGCCGTGCGCGATAGTTCGGCGCGTCCTTTGATCGTGCCGACATCGCCGGCGTCGAAACTCATCGCCGCGATGATGCCGCTGCGGGTGGCATTAGCAGTCACGACCCCGGTGCCAAGCTTGATGAGCTCGACTTTGCCGCTGGGCGTGCGATGCGAAAGTCCGGCATCGGCGAGATCCGCCTTGAGGGTTCCCTCAAGCGGCTGTGCAGCCCCGCCGGACGCGGCCGCCACGACACTCACGCGGCCGCGGTAGTCAATTGATGGCGTCATTCCCGCGGTAAGTGTGCTCATCGGCAGATCCTGAGTCGCAAGATCAGCCGTCCAATGCACAGGCGTCCAATCCGCATCCACGCACAGCCGACCCGGCTGTCCCTTCACACAAAGCTTATCAAGATGGACGTGATCGGCGGACGCGAGCAGCGCAATGGGCGCCTCGAGCGCAAGGTGTAGCGACTCATTGCCATCGACATTGATGCCGGTGAGATGCCCTTGCCAGGCGTCATGAACGACGCCTCCCTGCGCCTGCAGCTGCACGGCGAGCCCCACCGCCTTGGCGTCCAGATGCATCTCGTGACTTACTGTCGTGCCATCAAGAGTGAGGTCGAGCGCATTCAGCTCGCGCTCCTGATAGATGAGATTCTTCGCATGCAGATCGATCTTCGAGCGATGCGCCGTGCCCATGTCGAAGTCAACTTCGGCGTCGACGCTCTCGAGCACGAGCCCCGCGTGGTGGATACCCTTACCGTGTGCTGAGAGTTTAAGTGCCGGCAGATGCCGCGTACCGCCGAGCGTTCCGCGGGCGTGCAACTGGCCGCGGCTTTCGGGCGCCAGCAGACTCAGATCCGTCGCATCGACTGCGAAAACCAGCGCCAGCTCATCCGCGATCTTGCCGTCCAATGCAAGATCCGTCTGGCCGAGCCCCACGCGAACCGAGTCGAACTGCCAAGTCTTGCCGCGTCGGGCGAACTTGCCGCCGCCGTGCGCGGCAAGACCCCGTAGGCGGCCGGCAATATTATTGATCTCAACGCTGAAGTCGCCGGTGTTCGAAAAGCCCTGGCCCTGTGCGTTGAAAGCAAAGTTCAATTGGCCGGGGAGGTCGGCGCGCAGCTTGCCGGGGTTGATGCCATTTGCGGTTCCCGCCACTGACCAACTCTGCCCCGGCGCCCATTCGATTTCACCGGCGAGCGCCGCCTCGCCATCGAGGGTCCTGACCTGCGCTGCGCGCACGGTCAGGTGATCCTTTGCAAGTTTGCCGTCGAGCGTCAAAGGCACCGCTCCAAGCCCTGGTACCGCGACGAGCGCATTACCCCGCAGGTCATACGGCCAGGTCCCGGACAGCGCATAGTCGCCCGCAGCACTGCGGACGCCCGCTTCACCTACAAGCGGCCAGCGAAATTCGCGCCACTCACCCTTCAGATCAAGCCGCGGACCGTTGCCTACGACGGTGATCGTTCCTTGAGCGGTCGCATGCGCACCGGAGGCATGATGTGTAATTTCAATGCGTTTTGCGGTCAGCACACTATTGGCGTATGCACCGTCAAATAGCGCATCGAAAGGACCCGCCGCAAAGCCTGCGGGCGTGACGCTGCCGCGAGCGTTGAAGCCCGTCGCGTCGCCCGCAAGGGCAAGTTCTGCGCTTATGAATCCGAGTGCATTGCCGCCTCCCCAGGCGCGCAGATCAAAATCCGCGACCTTGGCATTACCCGACCAGTTCCAATGCGCCGTCAGCTGGCGCGCCACGCCCTTGAAGTCGGCGCGAAACGGCGCGGACAGCATTACCGTGGCCGGCAGCGCATTAAGGTCACCGTGTGCAGCGAGCGCAAAGACCCACGGCGGCTGACCCGGCAGGCGCAGGTCAACGTGCACGTTGCCGTTGATGCTCAAGGGATTGGCAGCGCCAAGATCGGTTGCGCCACTAACCTTGAGACCGCCCATCCTGAATGCGCTATCGAGTACGCGAATCATGCGCCGGCGTATGAACCCGGCGCTGGTTACTTCGGTCGCGTCAAAACGTTGACCGTTCTGAACAATGAGAGTGAGCGCATCGGCGTGCAGATGATCGGCGCGAATGACGAGGCCGCGCGGCAGGAAATGTGGATCCTTACTGGCAGGCTCATCTTTGTGCGGCTTAACCTTGATGAAGGCGCTGTGCACGGAGACGGCGGGCGAGCGGATCGTCTGCCAGAGCAGCGAACCTAAGTTGATGCGCGCGCGCACATCGTCAAAGCGCAGGTAGACCCGTTCCTGATCGATCTCCAGGCGTTCGGCGCGAATCCCGTATGCAAGCGTGCCGCTCACATTGACGAGTACCAAGCGCAGCGTGCCGATTTTTTGCGGTAAGTGCTTGACGATGAACTGCAAACCGTCCGCCGTAAAGGCAGCGTAATAGATGGCCGCAGTTGGCACCGCCAAGGCGAATGCCGTGATGAGGAGTGCGGCCAGCATGACGCGACGGCGCATGAGTCTTTACAGCTTCGTCGAGAAGTTAATATTGAGGCGCGGCCCGGCGCCCGGGCGCGACAATGGCTGCGCAATGTCAATGCCCACGGTCAGAACCGGAAGGCGGTAGCGCACGCCGAAGCCGGCTGCGTATTCAAGCGGGTCGCCGAACTTGTCAAAGGCGTTGCCGTAGTCGGCGAAGACCGCTACGCCAAAGTTGCGCGGCAGATCACGTTCGACTTCTACGGTGCCGGTAAATATGTCCTTGCCGCCGACCCGGATCGTTTGCGTCTCGGCCACGCCGTTGGCGCCGATCACTGGGTGGCCCTGCGCATCCAAAACCGGGATCGTCTGGGTCGGTGAGAGTTCCTCGTAGGCGAAGCCGCGCACGCTGCGATCGCCGCCTGCAAAGAAGCGCATCGAGCCGGGCAGG
The DNA here is from genome assembly GCA_036511555.1 of Steroidobacteraceae bacterium. GTDB lineage: Bacteria > Pseudomonadota > Gammaproteobacteria > Steroidobacterales > Steroidobacteraceae > PALSA-1196. The sequence goes on along the minus strand of DATCBZ010000209.1, from coordinate 7,422 downwards.
TCGTTAAAGCGCGAGACAATAGTTGCACCGAGCTCATCACGCAGCAAGAGGTGCCATTTCGGCCAGAGATCGAAGCTGCGCTCGGCTTGAAAGTGCACCTGGATGAACTCCGAGTCGGAGCCGAATGCAGGCGTTGAGCCGCGCAGTTCTGCGACGAAGGTGCGTGTGAAGAGATCCTCGCCGAGATAGCCCTTGGGGACGGTTGCAAGCTGCACTCCGGGCACGAACAGCTGGTCGGTGAAATGCTCGAAAACATCTTCGGTGGTCGCATGCACCGCATTCACGTAGTAAACCTGCTGCCAGCCGCCGCGTACCCAGGTGACGCTGGGCCCGATGGAGATGTCCTTGGTGATTAGATCACCGGGTTGCTGATTATTGATCGAGAACTCGAAGGTCAGCTTTTCGATCGCCGGGTCGCCGATCGGAATAATGTAGTCGGACTTCAACTGGGTTTGCCGGGATGCCTCTTGCAGCGAGGTGTTGAAACGATGGCCCTCGGCATTGACGCGCCGGTCCTCCCACGCAAGCGTGCCACGTGGTCCGGTATCAGTGCCGTAGCCGGCGCCTACGGAATAGCGGTTGCGCTTGTTGGCCTTCGCCGTGATCACTACCGGTACGATGTGTTGCTTACGATCCGGTTCCCCTGGCAGCACTTCAAGCGTCGCAAAATATTGACTGTCGTCGAGGGCGAACTGCGTGCGCAGCAGCAATGTCATGTCAAAGGGGTCGCCCTTCTTGTAGCGCAAGTAGCGGCGCACGAGCGCATCATTGACCGTATTCTGCTCAACGCTGGTATCGCCAAAGAAGTAGCGCGTGCCGGTATCGAGGGCAAGTGTTACCCGTGCCGTGTGCTTTTCCGGATCCACTAGAAGCTCGTTACTGGTCATTTTTGCGTCAAGATAACCGTAGGTGGCAGCGGTGCGCTGCAGCTCGTCCTTGATCTGTTCGTAGGCTGCATGGCTCAATCGACTACCAACGGAGAGCGGCAGATGCGCGGTGATGCGCTCGAAAAGCGGGTCATGTGCCCCCGCCCCTTGAACCTGCACGTCGATTTTCTCAAGCACCACCGGCCGGCCCGGATTGATGTCGATATGCACGCGCCATTTGCCGCCCCCCCGATCCTCGAGAGCGGCGGTGACCTTCGGGTCGTAGTAGCCAAAAGGCTTAAGGGCGGCCTGGACCTCGCGCTCGACGCGATTGAGCAGACGCTCGAGCGTATCGCGGTCGACGTTTGGGCGCTTTTTGTAGCGCTCGAAGCTTAAGTAGGTCAGGACGTTGCGACGCAGGGCGTCATTGACGCCTTTGACGTCGACATCGATGTCCGCCCACGCCTGCCCGCAGACGAGCAAGCAGCCGACGAGCATCGCAATCCGACTGCGCTTGAGCGCCTGCTGAAAGGAGAAGTGCTCGGCCATCGAGCCCCGCGTTCATAAAGCCGGAATTCTAGAGCCTCGCGGACCGCCCCGCTCGAAGCTCTTCATGTAGTGGCGTGTGCCGACTGAGGTTCCGATGTCGCCGCTGTGCGACGGGCTACGGCCACGCGCTCGCCTCGAGCACGAACTTGCTTTCACCACTGCAGGCGCCTGCGGCATCAAAGCGGCGCTCAATCATGTGCACAGCACCATCTGCCGCAAGCAGCACAACGGTCGAGCATCGTGTTCCGTACACCGGATGCAGCACAAAAGGCGCGGATAGTGCCTGACGCCACTCAGGCGCAAGATCGGCGGGATATGCATTCTCGGCCGCGACGCTTTGGCGTCGATCGGCAAGCATGTCGAGGAGCTCCGTCGTCGGCGGTAATGGCGCGACCGCGAGCCACGCCTCGAAGCGGCGCCGCACTCGCGTAAGCTTCGGCCATGGCGTATCGAGCAGGCGATTACTGAGTCCGTAGACGCCTGCTGGCAGTCGTCGCGCAAAATCTGGCGCCCGATTTGATGCGTACCAGAGCTCTTCTGTATCGCCGCAGAGCAGGTTGAAGCCTGCGTAGTCTGCCGCGGCGGGCGCAAGGTCTTGAAGAAAGTCCTGCGGCGGCGCTTGGACTGCGAGGTAGTTCGGGATTAGTTGGCCGCGCGATGGTGCCGCCGACGCCGTTGCAGGCAATTCGCGAAAATTTGTCACAACGCCAAAGCGCCGCTGTCGATCGACTCCGAGCCATGTGCCGCCGGCGGTAAGATCGCGGCCGGCGAGAATGCCGTGATCTTGCCATTTCGCAAGTGCTGCGGCGGGACGCGAGTGCAACTCGTCGCGATTGGCGGCGAGAATTAGCGGAAAGCGCGGATGAACCTGCCAAGCAAGTACCAGAAGGCACAAAGGGGCACCGCAGGCGTTAGAGCGGCACGCTCGCGCCGACAGCAAGCCAATCGCCGATCAAGCGGTAGGAGATCGAATGCTTAGGCGGCAGCCCCGCAGCTCCAGCGTTGATCTGCGCACGCGTGAACCAACGAGCATCCTCCAGCTCACCGCCCACTCGGATCGGCGCCCGCGGCGCGCACTGCGCTTGAAAACCGACCATCAATGAGGCCGGAAATGGCCAAGGCTGCGAGGAGTGGTACTGAATGTTATGTACGGCAACGCCGGTTTCCTCCACGACCTCGCGCAGGACTGCGTCTTCAAGGCTCTCCCCCGGCTCGACAAATCCCGCGATTGTCGAGTAGCGCCCGGCAGGCCAGCTTGCCTGCCGGCCAAGCAGTGCACGCTCGCCGTCGCTCACCATGACAATGATCGCTGGATCCATGCGCGGAAAGGTCTCCTGCGCACATGCCGCGTTCAAACAGCGCAGCACGTGGCCGCCGCGTTCGGGAGCGAGGCGCGCGCTGCAGTGGCCGCAGTAGTGATGGCGTGCGCGCCAAATCGACATGCCCCGCGCATAGGCGAGCAGCCCCGCTTCATCAACCGGCAGCAGGCCCGCGATGCCGCGCAACTCCTCGAACTGCGCACCCGCGGGCAGAACATCGCTGCCGGTGCCATCAAGCTCCACCAGCAGGCAGCGTTTTTCCCGAAACCAGCCGAGGAGAACGAATTGCTGCTCGCCTGCGGCGCGCACGAGCGGATGATCACCACGCAAGAACGCGATGCGAGGCGCGGGTTCCATCCGCACCAGCTGCGCCGTACCCTGCGATGCGACATACAGTGTGGCCGAATCAGCGGCCGCGGCGGCACGCCAGTCCGCGGCCTCGCGGGCCTCGGCTTGCCGATCGACATGCGGCCCGGCGAATAAGTTAGGACTCGCGCGCTCTTGATCCATGAACTCAAGGGTATGCCCAGCAGGAGCGCCTGATTGTATCAGCTCGCACGTTTGCCTCGCGCGCACAATAGACAGCGCGTCTCGCGCAGCATGACCCGATCGACAACTACGAGACCCGTACATTCGGCGCAGCGGCCGTAGTGAATCTCATTGCCGCGCGCGAGCGCGGCTACCAGAAAGATCGCATGCTCGAAGCTGATGCGAGCTGCGGGAAATATTGCAGTGAAAAGTTCGAAGGCCTGACAAATGCGCTCGCCGCGAGCGAGCGTCGATATCTGCGTAGTGTCACTGACTTTCGTGGTCGGCACCACGCCGAGCAATGAGAGGTAGCTCGCGAGGATGCCGGTCTCATGTTGGGCGCGCGGACCGCGCATGAAGAAGCCGACCTGTCGCGGCGACTTACCGCGATGCCGCGGCGGCGCATCAGTCGCGTACACGTACGAGCGGTAGAGCTTGCGTATGCGGTCGTCGGACAACAACGTCCACTCACGAATGGTGTGTGTGCGCGCGCCATGATTCAAAAAGCGCATGGCAAGGTCAATACGCAGCCGGTCGCGGCTGTAACGGTCGTCTGAAATTCGCATGAGTGCTCTCCCGCTTTAATTGTCTCCCGTTTATCGTAATATGGTTTTGGGAGAAAAAACCCAAAAACGATGTTTATTTATTATTGGGCGAAAAAGCCCAAATCCATAAAACGATTGCAAGTGGGAAAGGATGCGAATCTTGCGAGATTCGGAGCAAACGTATGAAAAAAGAAGCAAGCGCGGTGCAAACGGCGTCGTCGGGCCGACCGTTGACGCCTCAGCCCTGGCTCGGCGATGAGACATTGGCCGCACTCAGTGCACTAAATGAGCAATGTCTTGGTCTTTTAATGGAAGAGGCGGCAGTTACTGATGCCGCATGTGCACGTCCGCTGCTGCGCGACCTCGCGGAGCTGTGGCCGAAGCTTGATGCGGCGGCTTTGAAGCGGGCGGCGGCCTGTCCGTACCTGCTGATGGATGCCGGGTTTGCCGATCCGTCGCGCTGGATGTGGGCCCACGGTCACCAGGTTCAGGAGCGTGGACGTGGGCCGCACGCGCCATTTTTCACGGTGCCGCGTGCCGCCGCTGTGATGCGCAAGGTCTTGATGTATGGCTGGCATCTGGCACAGAGCCGCGAGGCGGCAGCGCGGCTATTGCTCGGCATGTCGGCACCGTGTGTGAAGCTTGTAGGTTCCTGCACTTTGAGCCAACTGGACGACCTCGCAGAGAAGCACCCGGCGTGGCTGCAGCCGCGTTGGCCGCAGCGTGTAGGAATCTGGCGCGAGTTGTTGCTCGCGGCGAGCATAGGTGAGGGGCCCCCGCTGCAGCAGGCGCGTCTGCGCGGGCTACAGATTCTTGCGGCGGAGGCGCGCGCGAGCGGCGGAAGTTAGTCCCGCGGCGGCTCGCACCCCAGCTCGTCCAGCTTGCGGGGCGCCGGGTTACCAAACAATTAAGAGGGGCCGCAGGCGCCGTTCGCGCGTGAGCGCTGAAGTCAAAGCGTGAACGTGCGGGCGAACTTGGCTGGAAGCGGTGGGTGGCAGTGACGCAGGCGTGCGGTGATGCTGTCGCGGTGCCGTCGCGACGAGCTTCGCCCTCGCGGTCTTTTTGCATCCGTCGTCGCGGCGCGCATCGAGCGGTTACTCCTGAGCCTTTGTTGGCGGCGCCGCCCGCTTTTCGACGCAAGGTACGATCGGTCCTGGAGGGTCAACGGGTGCCGCGGGGCCGCAAGGCCCGATGGGTGTGCCGGGGCCGCTGGGTCCATCGGGTTCACCGGGACCGTTGGGTCCCACGGGCAGTCAGGGTCCACAGGGCCGTTGGGTCCGCCAGGCGCAACGGGCACCCAAGGTCCTATCGGCACGCAGCCGCCTTATTGAGACAGTCTGCAAGATCGTGCCTGCGTCCCTCTCGCGCGGCGCAACAACCCAGGCGGGTTCGGATTCCGATGCACAACAGAGCTGCGGTAATAGTCTCGGTGGTCTCACTTGCCCTCGCGCCGGTGGCAGCTGCCGCCGGGTATCACACCGACACCGCGCTACGCGAATCGCGCGCCCGGCTCGTTGTCGGTGATCTGCAGCCGATCGCAGCTTTATTGACGGAAGACCAAGCGCTCACTCAGGAGCTACAGCGTGAGCCCTTCATCGGGGCCGGTTCCGGCATTCTTGAGTCTTATCTTGCGAAAATCCGCCGCGACGGCGTAGTCAAACACGCCGATATGAAACAGCGCCTCGATCAGCTCGCCGAGAACAACACGGCGATCGTCGCTCTGATCAAGATATACGCGCCGCAGGCGAAGACCGCGGCATTCGCCGCTGAGGCTGACAAATTCCGCAACTATGCTTCGACATGGCGCGATCGCTGGAACTCGGTGATGGAACTGTTCATGGCGGGCGGAAACTATCCCGCATCGGGAGTCCCTTTTCCGAAGGACTTCGCCAATACCGTTCAGGCGGAGATTGCGGCGACTCAATAAATTGAGAGCAACCAGTGCACGTTGCAACTGCGGCTCTCACGGCAGCGAAGCTGTTCCGCTCGGACAAAAGTTTTGGAGTAGCCGGGCTCTATCGGGCGTCGCGGTACATCGCAACTTCCCGCCGTCCGCTCGAGTCGCGTGCGCCGCGAAACATGCCTTCGGTACTGAACTCCATAACGAGGCCGCCACGCGCATCGACGGCGATGATGCCGCCACTGCCGCCCAACGCGCCGATATTGTCCTGTATCGCCTCGCGCGCCGCCGCGGCCAAAGGCAGGCCGCGGTACTCGACCGCGGCGCAGATGTGGTAGGCCGCGACCGCGCGGATGAAGTACTCGCCATGCCCCGTTGCTGACACAGCGCAAACACCGTTCTTGGCGTAGGTGCCCGCGCCGATGATCGGCGAGTCGCCCACCCGTCCCTGGCGCTTATTGGTCATGCCACCCGTCGAAGTGGCAGCGGCAAGGTCACCGCGAGCGTCGAGCGCTACTGCGCCAACGGTACCTTGGGAGGTCGGCATGAGATCCGAGACGCTATGCCCGAGCTGTTCCTGTTCGAGTTGGCGGCGGCGCTCATCGGTGCGGAAATACAAGTTGGGCGCAAGCGCAAAGCCTTCTTCGAGCGCGAATTCCTCGGCCCCGGGGCCAACCAGGAGCACGTGCCGCGATTTCTCCATCACGCGCCGGGCGAGGTCCACCGGATTCTTGATGTGCCGCACCGCGGCCACTGCTCCAGCCTTTTGGTTCGCGCCGGTCATGACCGCAGCGTCAAGCTCGGCCCAGCCGTCGCGTGTCAGTGCCGCGCCGCGCCCGGCATTGAAAAGCGGGTCATCTTCAAGCATGCGTACGCAGGTGGTGACCGCATCCAGGCTCGAGCCGCCCGCATCGAGAATCGCAAAGCCCGCATCAAGCGCGAGTGCAAGACTTGCAAGATACGCTTGGCTTTGCACATCGTTCGCGTCGCGCCGCGGCATAGCACCCGCTCCGCCATGAACGGCAATGGCGTGCATGGCTAGAGGCAGTCGCGCAGCGGCAGATTGGGATCGGCGAGCTTGTCCACGTGCGGCCGCGCGCGTGCCGCGATCAATTTTCGTGCAGCCATTTGATCCTTCGCATTGTTCACCGTGTCGATTGCGATGAGCTCGCCATCCAAAAGATAGCAGGCGCTGAAGCTCCGCGCTGCTTGGCTGCCTCGAATTACAAGGCGGTCGTAGCCGTGATTCAGTCCCACGATAATGAGCTTCAGGTCATATTGGTCGGACCAGAACCACGGAATCTTGTCGTGTTTCAGGGGCGTTCCCAGCATGCTAAGCGCAGCCGTTGTGCCCTGCTCGAATGCATTGTCGACGGACTCCAGACGCAGGAGGCGTCCGTAATGCGGGCTCGGATGAATCGCACAGTCGCCTGCGGCGAGGATGCGTGGATCGGAGGTACGGCAGAACTCGTCCACCGTGATGCCATTCGCGCATTGCAGCCCGGCTGCGCTCGCCAGCTCATCGACCGGGCCCACTCCGACGCCGACGATGACCATGTCAGCCGGATACTCAGTGCCATCCTCGCTTACGACCGCACGCACACGACCGGATGCGCTTTCTCCTGCGATTGCCCGCACGCGCACATTGCAGAGGATGTTGACCCCGTGGCGCGCATGTTCGGCTTGAAAGTGGGCGGATACTTCGGCGCAGGTCA